>NZ_JBSFNC010000011.1:35633-117394 GCF_053586895.1 Amycolatopsis sp. NPDC003731
CGCGGCCCACCCACCCAGCGGCCCACCCACCCAGCGGCCCACCCACCCAGCGGCCCACCCACCCAGCGGCCCACCCACCCAGCGGCCCACCCACCCAAGGGGTCCATCCCCGCTCCAGCGTATCGGCACCGCCGGACAGAAAGCGCGCAAAAGCCCCAACCGGCCCGCCTTGTCCACACCCCGACCCAGTTGTGGACAAGGCGGCGACCGACCAAACCCGGCACCACCCGAACCCGGCACCACCCGAACCCCGCACCGCCGAACCCGGCACCGCCTGAACCATCGCAACTCGACCACAAGACCGTGCCCCACTCACCGGGAACCACCCCCACCAGCACCGCAACAAGCGCCCGGCCACGAACCCACCCTTAATTCGGGTTGAAAAAAAATGACCGCCCGACGGTTGCCCGGCTTGTCTGGACCATGCATACTTTGTTGCCAGACACAACAAAGCGCCCGCCGAGGCCCCGCAAGTCCGAGCCCGCTCAGGACCGCGAGCACCGGCTGATCGGTCGCGCCTGCCGCCGCCCCGGCATGCGGGACCACCTCCCCTCCCCGCGTTCCGTGCTGCGCGCGGAACGCCGTTCCCCCACGGTGAAAGAGGCGACAACGATGTCCACCTCCAAAAAGAACCGCTGGGCGGCACTCCTCGCCGCCTCCGCGCTGCTGTTCCTCGGGCAGCAAGCCCTCACGATGACCCCAGCCGCCGCGGCGGCCACCTTCACCGACGACTTCAACGGCCCCGCGGGCGCCGCCGTCGACGGGTCGAAGTGGCAGCTCGAGACCGGCGACAACGTCAACAACCACGAGCGGCAGTACTACACCTCCGGCACCAACAACGCCCAACTCGACGGGCAGGGCCACCTCGTCATCACCGCCAAGAAGGAAAACCCCGGCAACTACAACTGCTGGTACGGCCGCTGCGAGTACACCTCCGCCCGCCTCAACACCGCCGGCAAGTTCAGCCAGGCCTACGGCCACTTCGAGACGCGCATGAAACTGCCGCGCGGGCAGGGCATGTGGCCGGCCTTCTGGATGCTCGGCGGCGGAAACTGGCCGACCGACGGCGAAATCGACATCATGGAGAACGTCGGGTTCGAGCCGAACACCGTGCACGGCACCATCCACGGCCCCGGCTACTCCGGTTCCGGCGGCATCGGCGCGGCCTACAACGGCCCGAACTTCTCCGACGACTTCCACACCTACGCCATCGACTGGGCACCCAACCAGATCAAGTGGTACGTCGACGGCAACCTCTACCAGACGCGCACGCCGTCGGACCTGAACGGCAACCGCTGGGTCTACGACCACAATTTCTTCATCATCCTCAACCTCGCCGTCGGCGGGTACTGGCCCGGCGACCCCAACAGCAGCACGCAGTTCCCGCAGCAGCTGATTGTCGACTACGTGCACGTCACCAACTCCTCGAGCCAGGGCGGCGGCCGGACCGGCACGATCACCGGCATCGGCGGCAAGTGCGTCGACGTCGCCGGCGCGAACACCGCCAACGGCACGCCGATCCAGATCACCGACTGCAACGGCAACGCCGCGCAGAACTGGACCGTCGGCACCGACGGCACCATCCGCGCCCTCGGCAAGTGCATGGACGTGAGCGCGGCAGGCACCGCGGACGGCACGCCGGTGCAGCTCTACGACTGCAACGGAACCGGTGCCCAGCAATGGGTCGTGACCGGCGCGAAGGACATCGTGAACCCCAACGCGAACAAGTGCCTCGACGCCACCGGGAACTCCAGCGCGAACGGCACCCGTCTGCAGATCTGGACCTGCGGCGGCGGCGCGAACCAGAAGTGGACCACTCCCTGAGCTGAGCCCCCCACAAGGAGAAACCAGTGCGGCGAATCCTCGTCGCGCTAATGGGGTGCGCCCTGTTAGCGCTTTCCTTCCTCACGACCGGCTCCGCTCAGGCCGCGGTCGACGCGGGCCCGTCGGCGAGCCAGCTGCTCGCGAAAACCCAGTCCTGCCAACAGATTTCGAACGGCAAGTATTCCTTCGACGAAGGCGGCGCGGCGACGGTGCCCGTCTGCCAGGCGAACGGCGCGGTGTTCTTCAAGGCCGACATGGACATCGACTGCGACGGCGTCCGCACCACGCAGTGCAACGAGAACACCGACTGCTGCTTCTACCCCGACACCGCGTTCCACACTTCGACCGACCAACCGCTCAACGCGGCACAGTTGCCGTACATCGTCCTGCCGCAGCCGACGTCCACCTGGGACTACCGCAACTACGGCATCGACGGCGGTTCGGTCGTGGCGGTGATCTACAACAACCAGGTCACCTACGCCGTGGTCGGCGACACCGGCCCGACGAGCATCATCGGTGAGGCGTCCTACGCCACCGCCGTCAGCCTCGGCATCAACCCCGACCCGAAGAACGGCGGCACCGAGGGACCGGTGACCTACATCGTCTTCCCGAACACGCACGTCAACCCGATCGAGAACCACGCCAACGCGGTCAGCCTCGGTGAGCAGGTCGCGTCGCAGTTCGCCGGCGGCACCACGCCGCCGCCCACGCAGAACGCCGGCCCGATCACCGGCATCGGCGGCAAGTGCGCCGACGTCGCGGGTGCGAACAACGCCAACGGCACCGCCGTCCAGCTCTACGACTGCAACGGCACGAACGCTCAACAGTGGACAGTCGGCACCGACGGGACCGTGAAAGCACTGGGCAAGTGCCTCGACGTCACCAGCGCCGGCACCGCGAACGGCACGCCGACCCAGCTGTGGGACTGCAACGGCTCGAACGCCCAGAAGTGGACGGCCAACGCGGCCGGCAACCTCGTGAACACCGGCTCCGGCAAGTGCCTCGACGCCACCGGCAACTCCAGCGCCAACGGCACCCGGCTCCAGATCTGGACCTGCGGGTCCGGCGCGAACCAGAAGTGGACGCTCCCATGAGAAAACGCTCTCTCGCAGCCCTGGCCGGGGTGACGGCGATCGCCGCGGCCACCTTCGCCGCGCCCGCGCAGGCCGCGGGCGAAACGGTCAGCATCTGGCTCACCACGACCAGCGACGCCGGCGGCCGCCAGGTCACCCGCGGCCTCCAGCAGCAGACGCCGGTGACGTTCGCCGCCGGCACCGGCAGCGGCGGCGTGGCCATCAACGTCAACGAAAACACCACCTACCAGCAGTTCGAGGGCGGCGGAGCGTCCTTCACGGACACCGCGGCCTGGCTGATGAACTCCAGCGGCGCCCTCTCCCAAGCCACCCGTGACGACACCATGCGCAAGCTGTTCGACCCGAACAGCGGCATCGGGCTGAGCTTCATCCGCAACCCGCTCGGCGCGTCCGACCTGGCCCGCTACAGCTACACCTTCGACGACATGCCGGCCGGCCAGACCGACCCGAACCTGACGCACTTCTCGATCGCCCACGACCAGGCCGACGTGCTGCCGCTGACCAAGCAGGCCAAGCAGCTCAACCCGCAGGCCAAGGTGATGGCGTCGCCGTGGAGCGCACCGCCGTGGATGAAGGACAACGACAGCTACCTGCTCGGCTGGGTCGAATCGCAGTACTATCCGGCCTACGCGCAGTACTTCGTCAAGTACCTCCAGGCCTACCAGGCCGCGGGCGTGCCGATCGACTACGTCTCGATGCAGAACGAGCCGACGTGCTGCGCGAGCTACCCGTCGACGAACTGGAACGGCGCCGGTCTGGCGTACTTCGCGAAGAACAACCTGCTGCCCGCGCTCCAGAACGCCGGTCTGTCCACAAAGGTCCTGGCCCTCGACTGGAACTGGGACACCTACGCCTCCTACGGTGCGCCCACATTGGACGACGCGGCGATCCGCAACCACCCGAACTTCGGGGGCGTGGCCTGGCACGGCTACGGCGGCGACATCGCTCAGCAGACGACGACGCACAACCAGTACCCGAATGTCAACGCCTACTCGACCGAGCACTCCGGCGGCACCTGGATCTCGAACCAGCAGGCCGAGGACATGAACAACATCGTCGACTACACCCGCAACTGGTCGAAGAGTGTGACCAAGTGGAGCCTCGCCGTCGACCAGAACATGGGTCCGCACAACGGCGGCTGCGGCACCTGCACCGGCCTGATCACCGTCCACAACGGAGACTCCCGCAGCGGGCAGGTCGACTACACCGTCGAGTACTACACCATGGGTCACCTGACGAAGTTCGTGAAGCCGGGTGCCTACCGGATCGACTCGAACGACAGCTCGGCCGTCCGCAACGTCGCCTGGAAGAACCCGGACGGCTCCAAGGCGCTGATCGCGTACAACTCCGGCACCGGCAACCAGAGCGTGCGGGTGAACTGGGGCAACTCGTCGTTCACCTACACCCTGCCCGGCCGCACGTCGGCGACGTTCACCTGGAGCGGCAACCAGGGCAACGGCGGCGGTACCGGCAAGACCGGCCCGATCACCGGCCTCGGCGGCAAGTGCATCGACGTCGCGGGTGCGAACAGCGCCAACGGCACCGCGGTCCAGCTCTACGACTGCAACGGCTCGGGCGCTCAACAGTGGACCGTCGGCACGGACGGAACCCTGAAGGCGCTCGGCAAGTGCCTCGACGTCACCGGACAGTCCACAGCGGACGGAGCACAGCTCCAGCTGTGGGACTGCGGCGGCACGGCCAACCAGCGGTGGGCGGCCACCGCGGCCCGGGACCTCGTCGGCGCGGGCTCGAACAAGTGCGTCGACGCCACCGGCAACTCCAGCGCCAACGGCACCCGGCTGCAGATCTGGACCTGCACCGGCGCCGCCAACCAGAAGTGGAACGTACCCGCATGAAGAAAACAGCAGTATTCGGCGCCCTGATCGCCGCATCGGCACTGGTGCTCGCACCGGGCGTCGCGCAGGCGGCGACCGGGCCGATCACCGGCATCGCCGGCAAGTGCGTCGACGTCGCCGCGGCGAGCAACGCCAACGGCACCGCCGTCCAGCTCTACGACTGCAACGGGACGAACGCTCAACAGTGGACAGTCGGCAGCGACGGTTCCCTGCAGGCGCTGGGCAAGTGCCTCGACGTCACCAGCGCCGGCACCGCGAACGGCACGACGATCCAGCTCTGGGACTGCAACGGCTCGAACGCCCAGAAGTGGACGGCCAACGCGGCGAAGAACCTGGTCAACACCGGGTCCGGCAAGTGCCTCGACGCCACCGGCAACTCCAGCGCCAACGGCACCCGCCTGCAGATCTGGACCTGCGCGAGCACGGCCAACCAGCAGTGGACGCTGCCGAGCGGCGGCACCACCCCGCCGCCCGGACCGGGCGTGATGGCCGTCGCGCCGTACCTCTACAACGGCTGGGGCGACCCGCCCAACCCGGCGACGATCCAGAACGCCACCGGCGTCAAGTGGTTCACGCTGGCGTTCATCCTCTCCAACGGCTACTGCAACCCGCAGTGGGACGGCGGCCGGGCGCTCACCGGCGGCGTCGACCAGAACACGATCAACACCGTCCGCGCGGGCGGCGGCGACGTCATCCCGTCCTTCGGCGGCTACTCCGGCAACAAGCTGGAGTCGTCGTGCGGCAGCGCGGGCGAGCTGGCGGCCGGCTACCAGAAGGTGATCAACGCCTACGGCCTCAAGGCGATCGACATCGACATCGAGGCCGACGCCTACAGCAACCCGACCGTGCAGCAGCGCACGGTCGACGCGCTGAAGACGGTCCGGGCGAACAACCCGGGCATCAAGCTGTACGTCACCTTCGGCACCGGCCAGTCCGGGCCGGACAACAGCCTGGTCAACCGGGCCGCCCAGTCCGGGCTCACGGTCGACGGCTGGGTGATCATGCCGTTCGACTTCGGCGGCGCGGGCCAGAACATGGGCACGTTGACGCAGCGGGCGGCCGAGGGCCTGAAGAACGTCGTCAAGAGCGCGTACGGCTACGACGACGACACGGCCTACCGGCACATGGGCATCTCGTCGATGAACGGCATCACCGACAACAACGAGACGGTCACGCTCAACGACTTCAGCACGATCCTGGCCTACGCGAACTCCCACCACCTGGCCCGGCTGACGTTCTGGTCGGCGAACCGCGACCGCCCCTGCCCGGGCGGCTACCCGAACAACGACACCTGTTCCGGGGTTTCCCAGCAGGCGTGGGACTTCACGAGGATCTTCGCCCGCTACGCCGGCTGACGGCGGTACCACGAAGGCCCGGCCGGGAACCCCGGCCGGGCCTTCGAGCGTGGGGCTGCCGGGCCGCGGCCCTGGGGAAGCGGCGACCCGGCAGCGTGGAGTCCCGCCTGCCGCTGGGGGTATCCGGCGGCGGGACCGCCACCGAGGTTATCGACCGCGTGTACCGCGCGGCTCGTGGTGGGCCCGTCCGGACGCGAACCGTGCCCGAATGGACCTACTCCGCCGCGATGGCCGCGCGGGCTGCCTCGGCACGGTCGGCGTACGCGCCCACCAGCTGTTCTTCGGCGTCGTCGAGGTACTTCAGCAGCAGCTGTTCCGCCCCCGGGCCGTCGCCGGCCTCGATGCGGTCGAGGATTTCGTGGTTGCGCGGCAGGTAGCGCTCGTGGAAGCGCCGCGGCTCGGCCATGATGTGGAACACCAGCCGCAGCTCGGCGGTCAGCCGCCCGACCAGCTCGTTCACCCGCTCGCTGCCCGACAGCGCGGCGAGCTCCTGGTGGAACCAGACGTTCGCGGTGCCGAGGTCCTTCCAGTTGCCGGTGCGCGCGGCCTCGTCGCCGATCTCGACCTTTTCCTTGATCCGTGCGAAAGACGCCGGCTTGGCCTTCAGCCCGCGGACCGCGGCGCACTCGATGATCTTGCGCACCCGGTAGATGTCGACGACGTCCTCGACGCTCGGGATGCGGACGAAGACCCCGCGGTTGAGCTCGTGGGCGAGCAGCCGCTCGTGCGTGAGCAGCCGGAACGCCTCGCGCAGGGTGTTGCGGGAGACGCCGAGCGCGTTGCCGATGTCCTGCTCCGAGAGCCGCCCGCCGGGCAGGAAGAACCCCTCCGCGATGCGCTTGCGGAGGACGCCGGCGACCCGCTCCGCCGTGCTCTTGCGCGTGACCAGGCCGCGGTCGGCCTCCAGGCCCGGGACCACGCCGTCTTCGATGACCACGAGGACAAGGCTACCCGCCACTCGGGGGACGATCCAATCGGCATCTTGTGGAATTGTTCAACAATCCCTACCGTGTGAGGCACGCCACGATGAGAGACACTGGCCAGGAGGTGCCCATGACTGCCACAGCTACCGAGGCCCGGCCGTTCGACTGGTTCCGCACGCTCGGAAAACGCGGACGCCGCGCCTTCCTCGGCGCGTTCGGCGGGTACGGCCTGGACTCGTTCGACTACCAGACCCTCCCGCTCGGGCTCGCCGCGATCACCGCGTTCTTCGGCATCTCGAGCGGCGAAGCCGGGCTGCTCAGCACGACGACGCTGGTCGTGTCGGCCGTAGGCGGCGTCGGCGCCGGCATCCTCGCCGACCGCATCGGCCGCGTCCGGACGCTGCAGCTCACCATCGCGATGTACACGATCTTCACCGTGCTCTGCGGCTTCGCGCCGAACTTCGAGACGCTGCTGGTGTTCCGCGCGCTGCAGGGCCTGGGCTTCGGCGGCGAGTGGGCGGCGGGCGCGGCCCTGGTCGCCGAGTACTCGCAGGCCAAGTACCGCGGCCGGACCGTGGCGTTCGTGCAGAGCGCGTGGGCCGTCGGCTGGGGCCTGTCGGTGATCGTCTACACGATCGTCTTCAGCTTCGCGAGCGACGACGTGGCCTGGCGGATCATGTTCTGGACCGGCGTCATCCCGGCGCTGCTCGTGCTGTGGGTCCGCCGCAGCGTGCAAGACGCCCCGCGCGCGGAGGAGCGCCGCGTCGCCGTGCGGACCCGCGGTTCCCTGGGCCGGATCTTCCGGGCCGACCTGCTGCGGACGACGTTCTTCGCCTCGCTGCTGGCCACCGGTGTCCAGGGCGGCTACTACGCGATCAACACCTGGCTGCCCGCCTACCTGAAGAAGACGCGTGAGCTGACCGTGATCGGCACCGGCGGCTACCTCGTCTTCCTCATCACCGGCGCCTTCGTCGGGTACGTCTGCGGCGGCTACCTCACCGATCTGCTGGGCCGCAAGAAAACCTTCTTGACGTTCGCGCTGCTCTCGGCCGTGCTCATCGTCGCCTACACGCAAATCCCGAAGGGCGCCAACGGTCTCGTGCTGGTGCTCGGCTTCCCGCTCGGCTTCTCGATGTCCGCGATCTTCAGCGGCTTCGGCGCGTTCCTCGCGGAGCTGTACCCGACCGCGCTCCGCGGCACCGGGCAGGGCTTCACCTACAACTTCGGCCGCGCGGTCGGGGCGATCTTCCCGACCGTCGTGGGCTTCCTCGGCGCGGGCGGCGCGATCGTGATCGGCGCGGCCGGGTACGGCATCGCGGTGCTGGCCCTGCTCGGCCTCCCGGAGACCCGCGGTATCGAACTCGCCGATTGAGGGGGAACTCATGACGACCTTCGACGAACCGGCCACCTACACCCCGGCGCAGGCCCGGGCGGCGTTCCGCACCGGCACCGCCCACCCGACGACGGGCTGGGCCACCGGCTTCACCCAGACCAACCTGATCGCCGTGCCCGAGGACTGGGCCTACGACGTCCTGCTGTTCTGCACCCGCAACCCGCAGGCGTGCCCGCTGCTCGACGTCACCGACCCCGGCGACCCGGAAACCCGGCTCGCCGAGGGCGCGGACCTGCGCACCGACCTGCCGCGGTACCGGATCTGGCAGAACGGCGTCCTCGCCGGCGAGGTCTCGGACGCGACCGGCCTGTGGCGCAGCGACATGGTCGCCTTCTCCATCGGCTGCAGCTTCACGTTCGAGACGGCGCTGGCCGCCGAGGGCGTCCCGCTGCGGCACGTCGACCAGGGCCGCAACGTCGCGATGTACGTGACGAACCGGCCGTGCGAGCCCGCCGGGCGGCTGTTCGGCCCGATGGTCGTGTCGATGCGGCAGATCCCCGAGGACCGGGTCGCCGACACGATCCGGATCACCCGCGCGATGCCCGCCGTGCACGGCGGCCCGGTGCACATCGGCGACCCGGGCGCACTGGGCATCGACGACCTTTCGCGGCCGGACTTCGGCGATCCGGTGGACGCCGAACCCGGCGACGTCCCGGTGTTCTGGGCCTGCGGGGTCACCCCGCAGGCGGCGCTGATGGCGTCCCGGCCCCCCTTTGCGATCACCCACGCACCGGGGTACATGTTCATCACCGATCGGTACGACAGCGAATACCGGGTGGGGTGAAATGGATCTGAACAGCGATCTCGGCGAAGGCTTCGGCGCCTGGAAGATGGGCGACGACGAAGCCATGCTCGACATCGTGACCAGCGCGAACGTCGCGTGCGGCTTCCACGCCGGCGACCCGTCGGTGATGCGGCGGGTGTGCGAACTGGCGGCCGAGCGCGGCGTCGCGATCGGCGCGCACGTCGGGTACCACGACCTGGCCGGGTTCGGCCGGCGCGCCCTCGACATCGCACCGGACGACCTGGCGAACGAAGTGCTCTACCAGATCGGCGCGCTGGACGCGTTCGCCCGCGCGGCCGGCAGCCGCGTGACGTACGTGAAGCCGCACGGCGCGTTGTACAACACCGCGGCGGTGGACGCCGAGCAGGCCGCGGCGATCGTCGACGGCCTGCGCCGCTACGACCCCGCGCTCGCACTGCTCTGCCTGCCGAACTCGGAAATGCAGCGGCAGGCGGAGGCGGCAGGCGTGGTGGCGTACGCGGAGGCGTTCGCGGACCGCGCCTACACGGCGGAGGGCAAGCTCGTGTCGCGCAAGCAGCCGGGCGCGGTCATCCACGACGCCGACGTGGTCGCCGAACGCGCGGTCGGCATGGCGACCGGCGGCGTCGTGACGGAGAACGGCACCAAGCTCGAGGTGCGCCCGGATTCCCTGTGCGTGCACGGGGACACGCCGGGCGCGGTCGAGCTGGCCCGGCGGATCGAGGCGGCGCTGACCGGGGCGGGCATCCAGCTCGGCGCGTTCACCGGATGACCGTCCGGCTGCTGCCGTGCGGGCGGCGCGCGGTGCTGGTGGAGACCGCCGACGTGCTGGGCTACCAAACGGCGTTGGCCGGCTTGGCTCCGGACGGCGTCGAAGAACTGGTCCCGGCGGCGCGGACCCTGCTGGTCCGCTTCGACCCGGCGGTGACGAACGCGGACAAGCTGGGTGCGCTGCTGCGCGAAGTGTCCCCTGTGGACAGTGTGGCGGCGGACGCGGGAGAGGTGGTGGTCCCGGTGGTGTACGACGGCGAAGACCTGGCCGACGTCGCCGCGGAGACGGGGATGAGCGTGCCGGCGCTGGTTTCCCGGCACACCGCGGGGACGTACGTCTCGGCGTTCTGCGGCTTCGCGCCGGGGTTCGCCTACCTCACCGGGTCGGACCCCGCCCTGCACGTGTCCCGCCGGTCGTCGCCGCGCACCCGCATCCCGCCGGGTTCGGTGGCGATCGCCGGCGAGTACAGCGCGGTCTACCCGAGTGCGTCCCCGGGCGGCTGGCGGTTGCTGGGCCGGACGGACGTGCCGGTGTGGGACGTCGAGCGCGACCCGCCGAACCTGCTGCCGCCGGGCACCCGCGTCCGGTTCACGGCGGTGCGGTCGTGAAGCTCGAAGTCGTCCGGCCCGGCTTCGCGACGACGGTGCAGGACCTCGGCCGCCCGGGCCACGCGGCCCTCGGCGTCGGCCGCTCCGGCGCGGCCGACCGCGGCTCGTTCCGGCTGGCCAACCGGCTCGTCGGGAACCCTCCGGATGCGGCGGCGCTGGAGGTCACGCTGGGCGGGCTGGTGCTGCGGGCGTCGGCCGTGACGACGGTGGCGGTCACCGGCGCTTCGTGCCCGCTGTCGAAGGGTGGGCTGAACGGGCCGATCACGTTGTGGCCCGGGGAAGAGCTGACGTTGGGCACGGCGGTGTCGGGGTTGCGGTGTTACGTCGCGGTGCGCGGCGGGATCGACGTGCCGCCGGTGCTGGGCTCCCGGGCGACGGACACCCTCGGGAAGCTCGGCCCGCCCCCGGTGACGGCCGGGATGCTGCTGCCGATCGGCCCGGCGCCCCGGGCGTTCCCGGTGGTGGACCTCGCACCCCGGGCATCGCTGCCGGCGGAACCGGTGTTGCGCGTGACACCGGGCCCCCGCCGCGACTGGTTCACCGATCCGGAGAAGTTGTTGTCCACTGTGTACACGGTCTCGCCGGACTCGGACCGCGTCGGCATCCGCCTGACCGGACCGCCGTTGTCCCGGGCGCGCCACGACGAGCTGCCGTCGGAGGCGTGCGTGCCGGGATCGCTGCAGGTGCCGCCATCGGGCCGGCCGATCCTGTTCCACGCCGACCACCCCACGACGGGCGGCTACCCGGTGATCGCGGTCGTCGAGGAGGAGGACCTCGACCTGGCCGCCCAGCTGCGGCCGGGCCAGACGGTGCGGTTTCGCGCGGTGAGCTGAGGCCCGCGAGCCGAGCGCCCGGCCGCGCCCACCGTCACCGCCACGAGCCACACGCACCGACCCGGAGCTGATCGAAGAGTCCACAGAGGACTAGAGCCCGGACACCCGGAGCGTGATGTTCAGCCGCCCGTCGAGGCCCAGCGCCGGGTCCGCCGTGCCCGGCAGCGTCTTCGGGACGCCGTGGTAGGCGAGCCGGGACGGGCCGCCGAACACGAACACGTCACCCGACCGCAGCTCGACGTCGGTGTACGGCCGCCCGCGCGTTTCGGTGTTGCCGAAGCGGAACACGCACGCGTCGCCGAGGCTGAACGACACCACCGGCTCGAGGCTGCGCTCGTCCTTGTCCTGGTGCAACCCCATCTTCGCGGCAGCGTCGTAGAAGTTGACCAGCGCGATGTCCGGCTCGTAAGGCTGGGCCTCGCCGTACGCGGCCGCCAGCGCGCGGCGGCCGAGGTCGCCGAGCCAGTCCGGGAACGGCAGCACCGGCTTTCCTTCGCCGGTCGTGCGCGAGTAGCCGTACGGGTACCAGTGCCAGCCGAGGCAGACCGACTTCACCGACATCACCCCGCCGTTGGGCAGCCGGGTGTGCCGGTAGCCGGACCAGCCGCGGCAGGCCGCGACCAGCGCCCGCTGTTCGTCGAAGCCGAGCCAGTCGGGCAGGTGCACCGCCCCGGGCGCGAGCTCGGCGCGGGGGCGCGGCAGGAGAGCGTCCATCACTTCGATTGTGCCGGAGACTCCTGCCGCACACGTTCGGTGATCGTCGAGGGCACCACGCGATGACCGCGGAACGTGACACCCGCGGTGGCGAACCTCCGCAGGAGCCGCCCCATCGGACCAGCGGGACGGCCCTGCGACCGCGTCCCCTCGCTCTGGGCCACCATGGCCTCGACGTTCTCACACCTGAATGTCACAAACCAGGGTGGATCAGCTACGAACGCGTCTCTTGACCGCGGCGCCGCCGATCAGTCACGGAACGTCACAACGGTGACGCCCGCCTGTGCCGGCACCGGGTCGTTCATCGCGGCCAGCGCGGCGGGGACGTCGTCGAGCCCGATGCGCCGGCCGATCAGCGCGGCGAGGTCGATGCCCGCCGTCTCCACGACGCGCAGCAGCTCCGGGTACTCGTGCGCCTGGAGCCCGTGGATGCCGACCAGCTCCAGCTCGCCGCCGATGACGCGGTGCATCGGGATCGGGGCGATGCCCTGTGCGGGCGGCATCAGGCCCGCCTGGACGTGCCGGCCGCGCTTGCGGAGGCTGCCGACCGACGCGGCGCAGGTCGACGGCGCGCCGAGGCAGTCGAGCGAGACGTGCGTGCCGCCGCCGGTGAGCTCGCGGACGTGCGCGGCGACGGCTTCCGGGCCGTCGAACGCCGAGGAATCGACGGTGACGGTGGCGCCCGACCTCGCGGCGAGCTGCAGGGCGGCCGGGGAGACGTCGACGGCGACGACCTTGGCGCCCGCCGCGACGGCCAGCAGCACCGCGGAGATCCCGACGCCGCCGCAGCCGTACACCGAAACCCACTGGCCCGCGGTGACGCGCCCCTGCCGCAGCACCGCGCGGAACGCCGTCCCGAACCGGCAGCCCAGCGCCGCGGCCTCGGCGGCGCCGAGCGAGTCCGGCAGCGCGACCAGGTTCGTCTCGGCGTGCTCGATGGCGACGCGCTCGGCGAACGACCCCCAGTGCGTGGCGCCGGGCTGGAACTCGCGGTCGCAGATCTGCTGGTCGCCGCGGGCGCACTGGGCGCAGCTGCCGCAGGCGCAGACGAAGGGCACGGTGACGCGCGCGCCGAGCTCCCAGCCGCGGACGCCTTCGCCGAGCGCGACGATCCGGCCGGCGAGCTCGTGCCCGGCGACGTGCGGCAGCGTGACGGCGGTGTCGTGCCCCTGCCAGGTGTGCCAGTCGCTGCGGCAGACGCCGGTGGCGTCGACCTCGATCACCGCACCGCCCGGCGCGGCCACCGGCTCGGGCACGTCCCGCACGACGGGCGGGACGCAGAACTCCTCCATCACGACAGCTCGCATGCCGCGAGCCTAACCGTCGCTCAATTGAGCGCGTGGAACCTCGTTCTCGCCCGCGGCGGGCCGAGGAGTTTGCTGAGCGAGCCGTCGGGCACGTTCAGGATCTCCTCGAGATTCCGCAGGGCCTCCAGCGATTCCGGCCGCTCGGGCCGGCACCGTCCGGACTGCCAGTGGCTGAGGGTGGCCAGGCTGACCGTGGTTCCCCTGCCGCGCAAGCGATAGCGGATCCGCTCGAGGCCGAGGCCGCGGGCCCGGATCGCCGCCCGCAGGGCCACGTCGAACGGTCCGGCTGCCAGCAGCCGGCTCAGCTCCGCCTGTTCCCCCCGGTCGATGGTGCGTGTTCGCTGACCGGTCATCACAACGCTCCGAAGCAATCCCGATTACAGAACATTGGAGCGTAGGCGCAGCTTCCCAAGATCGGAAGGGCCCTCACCCACCTGCCTTGCGCGTCTCGTCCGCGATCGCCGCGAACGGTTCCGCGTAGCCGGAGTTGATCGTGACGTAGGAAATCCCCCACCGTTCCCGCCACCGGAGAAGTGTTTCCGCGGCCGCGCCGGGATCCTCGGGCAGGACGGTCACGGCACCCCCGGCCGCGAGTTCGGGCACGTCGACCCCGGCCCACCGCGCGATTCCCGGCGACGGCGCGGTTCCGACGGCCATCAGGTTCAGGCCGAGCTCGATGTCGGGAAGGCGCGCCCCGGCGAGCTCTCGGAATCGATCCACAATGGACTGCGCCTCGCGTTCGGTGGTCCTCGGCATCCAGGTGAAGGTGACGATGTCGGCTTCTTGCGCGGCGAGCGCCAGCATTTTCGGCCCCCCGGCGGCGAGCATCAACGGCGGCCGATCGGGTGTTCGCTTCAGGTGCGCGATGGTGGCGGCCATCCGTGTGATGCGCTCACCCGGTGAGGGGAACTCCCGCCCGAGGCTCGTCGCGTGCCCGTCGGCCCCGGGGCGCCCGACGCCGAGCCCGAGCTCGAACCGCCCGCGAGTCTGCTGGTGCAGGGTTTTCGCCTGCCAGTCGAGAGCCCGGGCGTCGCGGAAGGGATCGGCGAGGACGAAGGTGCCGATGGTGAGATCGATGGTGACCGCGGCGGCGGCCCCGAGCAGGACGAAGGGATCGGAGCTCCCGACGGGATCGGTGGCGAGCAGGGTGTCGAAGCCGAGCTTCTCGACCCGTTCGGCCTGGGCGGTCCAGGAGGTGAGATCAGGCGCATGACCGGCGACGACGCCGAAGCGGAAGGAGTTCATGCGGCCATGGTCTTGCGGAGACGGTCGTCACCACATCCGCTTCACGACGTCACCCGCGCGTACGCCCCTGAGCGTCGTAACGACGAGACGGCCGGGATTTCGGACACCGACGGCAGCATGGCGGTCGAGTTCTGGGCTACCAAGATCGCCGTCGGCATACGCACCAACCGCACCTGCACCGGTCAAGTCGCGATCTCGACCACGGCGAAGAACGGCACCCTGCAGCTCACGGACGCTTCAGGGCTGTTCGGCCCCGGCGCGCACGGCTGGGAGTGGTCGCACTGAGCCGGCTCAGCGCAGGGTGACCGACAACGCCTGCGCGATCTCCTTGCCGATCGCGTGCGTAGCCGCGTCCGGGGGCGAGCCCACCTTCACCACCATCGGCCCACCGAACGGCTGCCGCTCCACGACCTCGATGCGCTCGCCCAGGTTGATCGCGTGTTCCGTCAGGTACCTCAGCAGCTCCGGGTCCGTGTCCCAGACCCGGACGATCTCGCCCACCGCGCCCGGCGGGAGGTCGTCCAGGATGCGGACCGGCAGCTCCTCCACGCTGCCGTCCGGGGCCGGGATCGGGTCGCCGTGGGGGTCGCGGACCGGGTTGCCGAGCTTGGCCGCGATGCGCTCGACCAGCCTGTCCGACACCGCGTGCTCCAGCGCGTCCGCCTCCGCGTGGACCTCGTCCCACGTGTAGCCGAGCTCCGACACCAGGTACGTCTCGATCAGCCGGTGCCGCCGGAGCACCGACCGCGCCAGCAGCCGGCCGTCGGCCGTGAGCTCGATGCCGCGGTACGGGGCGTGGGTGACCAGGCCGAGCTGGGACAGCTTCGTGACCATCCCCGACGCCGAGGACGGGCTGACCTCCAGCCGGCCGGCGAGCGACGCGTTGGTGACCGCCTCACCCCGCTCGACCAGCCCGTAGATCACCCGGACGTAGTCCTCGACCGACGAGGACCTCCGGACCGAACCATCTCCCATGCCGCATACGATACGGGGCCGGGTACTTTCTCGTGAAAGTTCACGGCCGCCAGCGGTAGCGGATCCAGCCCGGGACCGGCTCGGCACCCAGTTGCGCGTAGAACGCCGAACCCTTTTCGTTGCCCTCCTGCATGTCCCACTCGACGCGGCCGGTCGTGCGGTTGCGCAGCTCGTCCAGCAGCTCGCCGCCGAGCCCGTGGCGGCGGTGCGCAGGGCGGACGAACAGGTCGTCCAGCCAGATCCCCGGCCGCGCTTCCCAGGTGGAGAAGTTCCAGCTGCAGAACGCGAAGCCGGCCACCGTCCCCGGCTCGCCGGGCGGGGTCGCGATCAGCACCCATGCCTTCGGGTCCGGCCCGAACAGGTGCCCGCTCATCTCGGCGCGGTCCAGCTTCAGGTCGTGGTTGTCCTCGTAGACGGCGTGCTCCTCGATGAGCGCGCAGATTTCCTCGATGTCTTCGAAGACGGCGTCGCGGACGGGCATTTCGCCTCCCGGTTTTGTCGGTGGTGGTCGTTACTGTCGGGCTCGGAGGTGGTCGATGTCACCAGAGGAGAAGTTCGAGGACCTGGTCGACGAGTTCACCGGACGTCCGGGCATCACGCCACCCGGCACGACCGGCGGGTTCGGGCGCACGGCGCTGCGCGCGCACGGCCGGATCTTCGCGATGTTCGTCCGCGGGCAGCTCGTGCTCAAGCTGCCCCGGGTCCGGGTGGACGAACTGGTGGAGGGCGGGCACGGGGTGCGCTTCGACGCCAACAAGGGCACCCCGATGAAGGAATGGCTGGCGCTGGCCCCGGGGTCGCCACACCCCTGGGCCGAGCTGGCCGAGGAAGCACTCGAACACGTGGGAAGGAAGTGAGTCATCACGCTTGATAACGCAGTTCGCCGCCGACGGCGGTGCCTTGCACGGTGAGGTCGTCCAAACCGGACTCGTCCAGGGGCGAACCGGACAGCACGGCGAAGTCGGCGAGCTTCCCTGGTTCGAGCGTGCCCAGGTCACGCTCGGCGAAGGTGGCGTACGCCGAGCCGTACGTGTACGCGCGCAACGCCTGCTCCGGCGTCAGCGCCTCTTCGGGTGCGAAGGACGCGCCTGACGCCGTGCGCCGACGCACCATGTCGGCGAGGGCGAGCAGGGGCGCGCCGTTCACCACGGGCCGGTCCGAGGACGCGGGGAGCACGCAACCCGCGTCGAGGACGCTGCGCAGCCGGTAGCACCACGGGACGCGCGACTCGCCGAGCGCGGCGCGCATGCCGTCGCCGAGCTCGTTGACGAACCGGCCCTGCGGCGACGGGATGATGCCGAGCGAGGCGAGCCGGCGCAGCTCCGCGGGCTGAAGCACCGCGCAGTGCTCGATGCGGTGCCGGTGGTCCGTGCGCGGCGAAGCGGCCAACGCGGCTTCGTAGGCGTCGAGGACGACGGTGATCGCGCGGTCGCCGATCGCGTGCGTCGCGATCTGCCAGCCCGCTTCGTGGGCACGGCGGATCGTGCGGGCCAGCTCGTCCTCGGGCACCTGGAAGTAGCCACGGTTGTCCGGCTCGCCGTCGAAGGGCTCGTGCATCGCGCAGGTGCGCCCGACCAGGGAGCCGTCGGCGAACAACTTCATCGGGCCGACGCGCAGCCACTCGTCGCCGAGGCCGGTGCGCAGGCCGAGGTCGAGGCCGAAGCCGGCGTCGTCGGGCAGGTCGTGCAGCACGCTCGCGGCGACCATCACCGTGCTGCGCACGCGCAGCACGCCGGTATCGCGCGCCTGCTGGTAGGCGGCAAGCTCGGCGGGCGTCTCGCCGACCAGGCCGCCGCCGATCCCGGCCTCCTGGACGCTGGTGATGCCCTCGGCCAGGTACCGCTCGGACGCGCGCTCGAGCCCGCGCACGACCCGCGCCACCGGCGTCGGGTACGTGAGCGGCCGCAGCAGGAGCTGGGCCTGCTCGCGCAGCAGGCCGGTCGGCGAGCCGTCGGCGGCGACCACGACGTCGCCGCCGACCGGGACGTGCGCCAGGTCGAGCTGGTCGAGCACGGCCGAGTTGACCACGGTCATGTGCCCGGACGTGTGCTTCAGCCGCACGAGCATGCCCGGCGCGGCGCGGTCGAGGCCGTGCCGGTCCGGGTGCCCGCCGGCGAGCTTGTTCTGGTCGTACCCGCTGCCGACCACCCAGCTCCCGGCCGGCAGCGTCGCGGCGCGCGCGGCGACGGCGTCGTAGACCTCCTCGACGCTGCGGCAGTCGCTCAGCGGGACGTCGTCGAGGCCCATGCCGAACCACGCCATGTGGTTGTGGGCGTCGTGGAAGCCGGGGACGACGAAGCCGCCGGCCAGGTCGACGCGCGCGCGAGCCGAAAGCGACAGAGCGTCGTCGCCCAGCGCGACCACCCGGCCGTGCAGGACGGCAAGTGCGCTGGTGACGCCCGCGCCCGTCCACACCGTGGCGTTCTCGTAGACCGTGTCCACCTGCATAAAATCAGAGGCTATCGATCGATCGATCGAACGTCTAGCATCGGCCTCATGCCCACCGTGGACTTCGCCGTCGAGGACGGCATCGCGCACATCCGGCTGAACCGGCCCGAGCGGCTGAACGCGGTCGCCGCCGTGCTGGTCGACGACTTCCTCGCCGCCCTCGACGCGGCCGCCGGCAGCGACGCGCGCGTCGTCGTGCTGTCCGGGAACGGGCGCGCCTTCTGCGCCGGCCACGACCTGAAGGAACCCACCCCCGAGGGTGATTCGCGGGCGCGGCTGGACCGGCTCCAGGACGTCACGCGGCGGCTGCGCGGGCTGCGTCAGCCGGTGATCGCGGCGGTCCACGGCTACGCGATCGGCGCCGGCGCGGAGTTCGCGCTCGGCTGCGACCTGATCCTGGCCGCCGAGGACGCCGTGTTCGCGTTCCCCGAGGTCTCGCTCGGGCTGAGCGTCACCGGCGCGGCGTCGCGGCTGCTCCCGCTGCTGGTCGGCCCGCTCAAGGCGAAGGAACTCCTGCTGCTCGGCGAGCGCTTCGACGGCCGGAAGGCGGCCGAGCTGGGCATGGTCAACGCGGCCGTCCCCGCCGAGCAGCTCCAGGCCGAGGCGCTGAGCTGGGCCAAGCGGATCGCCGAGCACCCGCCGGCCGCCGCGGCGATGGCGAAGCGGGTCCTCGACGCCCCGATCGACGTCGAGCCCGCCCTGGAGCTCGAGGTCAGCCACGCCCTGATCACCGAGCACTCGGCCGCGGTCGCCGCGTCCACCGAAGCGTTCCGGAGCCGGGCGTGACGCCGCTGGCCGAGATCGGGACCCTCGCGCAGCTCGTCACCCGGGCGGCCGCGCTGTGGCCGGACCGCACGGCCTGGCTCTTCGACGAGCACGACCAGCGCTTCACCTTCGCCGAGGTCGATCGCGAAAGCTCCCGGATCGCCGCGGCGCTGGCCGAACGCGGCATCGGCCCCGGCGACCGGGTCGCGGTGATGCTGCGGAACGTGCCCGCGTTCCCGCTGACCTGGCTCGCGCTGGCGAAGATCGGCGCGCAACTGGTGCCGGTCAACACGAACTACCAGGAGTTCGACGGCGCCCACATCCTCCGGCACTCCGGCGCGAAGCTGGTCGTCGCCGCATCCGAGTTCACCGAGCTCCTCGGCCGGATCGGGGTGACCGAGGTCATCACGCCGGACGAACTCCGCACTGACGCCGAACCGCCGGAATTCACCCCGGTGCCCGAATTGCCGGTCAACATCCAGTACACGTCCGGCACCACCGGCGCACCCAAGGGCTGCGTCCTGCCGAACCGCTACTGGACCACCCTCGCGGTGAGCCTGGCCACCGACTTCCCGGCCGTCGGCGAGGACGACGTCATCCTGACCGCGCAGCCCTTCCACTACATCGATCCACAGTGGAATGTCGCGCTGGGACTCGCGGGCGGCGCCACCCTCGTCGTGCTGGACCGGTTCCACCCCAGCACGTTCTGGGCGAAGGTGCGCGAACACGGCGTCACCTGGTTCTACTGCCTCGGCCTGATGCCGACGCTGCTGCTGCGCCAGGAACCGTCCGAAGCCGACCGCGACCACCGCGTCCGCGCGATCTGCGCGTCCGCCATCCCGCACGACCTGCACGCCGAGCTGGAGGCCCGGTGGGGCGTGCCGTGGTACGAGGCGTTCGGGATGACCGAAACCGGCGGCGACATCCGGATGACCGCCGCCGACCACGACGAGACCGTCGGCACCGGCTGCATCGGGCGGCCGAGCCGCGATCGCGAGGTGCTGATCGCCGGCGACGACGGGAAGCCGCTGCCGCGCGGGGAAACCGGGCAGCTGCTGATCCGCGGCATCGGCCTGATGCACGGCTACCACGACGATCCGGACGCGACGGCGAAGGCGTTCGAAAACGGCTGGTTCCACACCGGCGACCTCGCCCGGATGGACGCCGCCGGCCGCGTCTACTACGTCGGCCGCACGAAGGACATGATCCGCCGCAGCGGCGAGAACGTCTCCGCCGACGAGGTCGAGCGCGCGCTGCTGCTGCACCCGGCGGTGCGGCTGGCGGCCGTCGTCGCGGTGCCCGACGAGCTGCGCGGCGAGGAGATCAAGGCGTACGTCGTCTGCGACGGCGACCGGCCGGACCCCGCCGAGCTGGCCGCCTTCTGCGCCGGAAAACTGGCCTACTTCAAGGTTCCGCGGTTCTGGGCGTTCGCCGAGGCGCTCCCGATGACGCCGTCGGAGCGGGTGGCCAAGGGCGAGCTGCGGAAGGTCGCGGACCCGCGCGCCGGGTCCTGGGACGCGAAGGCGGCAGCATGGCTGTGAGCAGCCGGGAGCGGGTGCGCGCGGCGGCGGTGAAGCTGTTCGCCACCAAGGGCTTCCACGGCACCGGCATCCGGGATCTGGCGCAGGAGGCGGAACTCTCCTCGGCGAGCCTGTACCACTACATGGGCACCAAGGAGGATCTGCTCGCCGAGATCATGCACACCGCGCTCAACCGGCTGCTCGACGCCGCCCGTGAGGCGACCGCGGGTGGCGGCGACCCGGTGCACCGGCTGCGCACGCTGGTCGCGCTGCACGTCCTCGCGCACGCCGTCGGCCCGGCGGAAACCCGGGTGGTGGACAACGAAGTCGACGTGCTGTCCCCGGCCGCGCGCGAGCCGGTGGTGGCCCTGCGGGACGCCTACGAACGGCTGTGGGCGGCCGCGATCGACGAGGGCGTGGCGGCCGGGGTGTTCCGTGTGGAGCACCCGGCGGTGACCCGGCTCGCCCTGCTGGAGATGTGCAGCGGCGTCGCGAGGTGGTATTCACCACGCGGCCCGCTGGCGCTCGACGAGCTGGCGGAGCACTACGCGGAACTGGCGTCGAGGGCGCTGGGCTGCACGTCCGCACCCGGCGTGACCGACTTGCGGCGGTGCCGGGAAATCGTCGCGAAAGAGTGGGGCGTGTCCGTTTAGCGGCGCTTTTACCTGTGTACGCCTTGCCCAGACGGCGCGGGTGGGGGACGCTCGAAGGGTGACTGAGGAAACGATCCAACTGGAACTGGACGACTCGGGTCTCGCGCCGGGCCTCCCGGCGCCGGCACACCCCCGCGATCAGGTGCAGGATGTCCCCTATCGCCCCGTCGAGTTCCGTGACGACGATCTCCCCGCGGCTCTGGAGCGCTGCGCCAAGTGGCTGCGTCAGGCACAGGAGTGGCTCGGCGAGCCGCTCGACGTGCTGGCCATCCACCTCGACTACGACGACCGTCAGGGTTCGCCGTACTACGACGTGAAGCTCCTGTGCAACGAAGAGGACCTAGCGGGCGTCCCGATCGCCATTCGCAACAAGAAGTAGGCAAGCCGAAGCGCCGTCAGGGCCGCCTTCCCGGCGGCCCTGACGGCTTCTCGCACGTTCTCAGCCCAGCGTGCCGCCGACCTTCACGTGCCCCTTGAGCAGGTTGCGCGCGATGGTCCGGCGCTGGATCTCGTCGGTGCCTTCGTAGATGCGCAGCAGCCGCAGCTCGCGGTACCACCGCTCGACCGGCAGCTCCCGCGTGTAGCCCATGCCGCCGTGGATCTGCAGGACGCGGTCGACGATCTCGTTGGCCTTCTGGCCGCCGTACAGCTTCGCCATCGACTGCGCGTGCCGCGAATCGAGGCCCTGGTCGACCTGCCAGGCGGCGTGCAGCACCAGCCACCGCAGTGCTTCCAGCTCGACCCCGGAGTCGGCGATCATCCACTGGATGGCCTGCCGCTCGGCAATCTTCTGCCCGAACGTCTCGCGGGTGTTGGCGTGCTCGATGGCCATCGAGATCAGCCGTTCGCACGAGCCGATCGCGCGGGCGGGCAGCAGGTACCGGCCCTGGCCGATCCACTGCATGGCGAGCTCGAAGCCGCGGCCCTCCTCGCCGAGGATCTGCGTTTCCGGGACGCGGACGTCCTGGAAGATCAGCGACGCCGGGCCCCACTCGCCCATGGTGTCGATGTATTCGGACTTCCAGCCGGCCTCGCGGTCGACGAGGAAGCAGGTGACACCGCCGTTCGCGCCCTTCTCGGGGTCGGTGATGGCGAAGACCATGGTGAAGTCGGCCTCGTTGCCGCCGGTGATGAAGGTCTTCTCGCCGTTGATGATCCAGTCGCTGCCGTCCTTGCGGGCGGTGGTCCGGATGGCCTTGGCGTCCGACCCGGCCCCCGGCTCGGTGATCGCGAAGCACGACTTGCGCTCGCCCGAGATGGTCGGCAGCAGGTAGGTCTGCTTCTGCTCTTCGTTGGCGTGGAACAGGATGTTGTCGGCGGCACCCCCGAAGCGGAACGGCACGAAGGTGCGGCCGAGCTCGGCTTCCAGCAGCGCGGCCATCACCGCGGACAGGCCCATGCCGCCGTACTCCTCGGGCGTGAGGACACCCCAGAAGCCGGACTCCTTCGCCTTGAGCTGGAGGTCCTTGAGCTCCTCGCCGGTGAGGCCGGGCTGGTGGGCGCGCTCGCGCCGGAGGACTTCCTGCTCGAGCGGGACCAGCTCCCGCTGGACGAACGTGCGGACCCAGTCGCGCACTTCCCGTTCTTCGGTGCTGAGTGAAAAGTCCATGGGGTGGCTGCTCCTCCGACACTGGCTAAGCGCTTGCTTACTCCCATAGTGCGGCACGCGCCACCCGGGCGCAAGGACGGCGGGACGCACCGAGGGCAGCCGGAGCAGCCCGGGAGGCGGCATCCGGGGGCAGGACGGGCGGCCGCGGACGGGCTTACCTTGTCCGCGTGACGAAGGCGACGCACCCCGGCGAGCAGGAGCCGCGCGCTGCCACCCGGGCGATGCCCACGCCGTCGATCGCCGCACCCTGCGATCCGCGGGGCGCGCTGACCGCGGGCTCCGCCCTCGCTCTGCAGCGCCAGGCAGGCAACCACGCGCTGACCGGGCTCCTGGTGCAGCGCCAGAGCGCACCCGCCCGGGCCGCCGGCCGCCGCGTCACGACCCCGTTCGGCCGGTTCGTGGTCGTCGATCGCGACGCACGGGGCGACGACCGGATCACCCGCGCCGAGCTCGACGCGGCCACGCGAACGTGGTCCGCGATCACCTCCGGCCAGTCGCCGCTGACCATCTCGGACACCCAGACCTTCGGCCGCACCTACCCCGGCTTCCGCGAACGCGTCCTCGCCGCGCTCGCCGCCCTGATGTCCCGCCGCCACGGCCGCCGGCTGGTCGTCGCGCTGGCCGCCGGGTCGCACCGGGTGCGGATCGAGCCGTCCGAGGCCGTCGCCCTGCTGCAGGACGGCGGCGAAACCCAGGCTCTCGACCAGGCCGGCGCGCACAATCCGCACACCGGCTCCGACGTGGTGATCAGGCTCGACCCGGCGTGGAGCGCGGTACACGTCCTGGATGCGCACGGCGCGGCGCTGACCGTCCCCGACGTCGTGCGCGTCGGCCACGAACTGATCCACGCCCGCCACGACACCGCGGGTACGAACGCGAGCACCCGGCCCGCCGCCGATCCCGCCTACGACAACCGCGAGGAGGAGAACACCATCGAGACCGGGGACCTCACCGAAAACCAGCTGCGCGAGGAACACCACGTCGACGCCCGGCCCGGGCAACCGGCACCGCGGCGCCACGGCCACCACGGCTACGGCCGGTCCCTCGACCCGCTGCCGAGCCTCCCGTCCGTGCCACGCCGGTTGTGACACCCCCTGTCCTGGGCCCGATCCCGTGACAACGGCCTGCGGGCCCGGAAGGATCGGAGGGGTGATGGAGATCGAGGTCCGCTGGTCGTCGCCGTTGCCCGCCGAAGATCGCTTCCTGCGCCTGCTCGACGACGTCGAGCAGGGGCGGTTCGAGGCGTACCGGCAGGAGGCGGACAAGCGGCGGTTCCTCACCGGCCGCGTCCTGGCGAAGGCGGTCGCGGCCGAGCGGCTCGGCCTGGCCGTCGAGGCGGTGAAGTTCGACGCGACCTGCGAAGACTGCGGCAAGCCCCACGGGCGGCCCCGCATCCCGGGCGCGGACCTGACGCTGTCGATCTCCCATTCGGGCGACCTGATCGGCATCGCGGCGACGCCCTCGGTCCCGGTGGGCCTCGACGTCGAGACGGCCACCCGCCGAGCGGACGACGGCCTGATCGAGTACGCGTTGAGCCCCGCGGAGGCCGAGCACCTGACCGGCCTCGACGGGACCGCGAAAGCGGCAGCGTTCTTCGTCTACTGGACCCGCAAAGAGGCGGTGATGAAGGCCACCGGCAAAGGCCTGCGCATCCCGCTGCAGAGCATCACGTTCTCGCGTTACGACGAGCCGGCGAGCCTGGTCGCTTCGGGCGACCCCGCCCTGGACCCGGCGACGACCCGGCTGGTCGATCTGAAGGCCGCCGACGGGTATCGGGCGGCCATCGCGGTGCTGACCACCGAGGAGCTGTCGGTCACCGAGGAACACTGGGTCCCGTAGCTCAGACCGGCAGGTCCGCCAGCCCCATCGCGGTCAGCAGCGTCCGGAACTTCGCCGTCGTCTCGTCCAGCTCGGACCGCGGGTCCGACGCCGCGACGATCCCGCCACCCGCATACAGCCGCATCGAGGTCGAGGCAATCTCGGCGCAGCGGATCGCCACCGCCCACTCGCCGTCGCCCGCCGCGTCGACCCAGCCGACCGCGCCCGCGTAGTAGTCGCGGTCGAACGGCTCCAGTTCCTGGACCAGCTCACGTGCACCCTCCGTCGGGGTGCCGCAGATCGCCGGGGTCGGGTGGAGGGCCGCCGCGAGGTCCAGCGCCGTGATGTCCGGGTCCGCCAGCTCGCCCGTGATCGGGGTGCGCAGGTGCCAGATCGCCGGCGTGGTCACCAGCTCCGGGCCGGCCGGGACGTCCAGGGTCCGGCAGAACGGCCGCAGCGCCTCGACCAGGTAGTCGATCACCACCGCGTGCTCGAGCTGGTCCTTCCGGGACGTCCGCAGCGCCTCACCGTTGGCCCGGTCGGCCACCGGGTCCGCCGAGCGCGGCATCGACCCGGCGTGCGGCGACGAGAACACCGTCCGGCCGGTGCGGCGCAGCAGCAGCTCCGGCGTCGCCCCCACGAGTGACCGGCCGCCCGGCAGCTCGGCCGCGTACGTGAAGTGGCGGGGATTGCCCACGGCCAGGTTCCGCACGATGCTCTCGGCGGGCACCGGCGCGGCGAACTCGAGGTCCAGGGCCCGGGCCAGCACGGCTTTCCGCAGGTCACGGTCCCCGAGAGCGGAAACGGCGGCGCTCACGGCCGCCATGTGCGACGCCGGCGACGGCACCGCACGCACCCGCACGGGTGCCGGCAGGGCCTCTCGCGGCAGTGAAGGCGCCCCCGAGGACCGGTGGACGGTCCGGGGCACCACGAGGTGGCCCGGCACCTTCGTGTCGGGCCCGGTGTCGAACGGCAGGACGCCGACGGCCAGCGGGGCACCCGTCTCGGCCAGGACACCGGGGATCGCCGAGGCGAGCCGCCGCGGGTCCGTCTCGGTGACCGTGCGGATCGTGCCCTGCGCGAGGAGTGCGCGCGCGGCCGTCGTGAACAGGAAGTCGCCTCGCTCGTAGCGGGCGGCGAGGTCAACCGGGGTGGCCGGGTCAGGAGAACTCACAAGACCAGCCTCCCAGGCGATGGGAGATCCGCGAGGGAAGTGTCGCCAGCGACACTCCCCTCGCGGTCAGCTCCTGGTGACGAGCTACTTGAGCGCGTCGATGAGCGCCTCGCGCTGGCGCTCGCCCAGGCCGGCCGCACGCCGGTCCGGGTCGATGCCGGCCTGCTCGAGCAGGGCGGCGACCTTCACCGCGCCGAGGCCGGGGACGGCCTTCAGCAGCTGGGTGACCTTCGTCTTCCCGATGGTCTTGTTCTCCTTGGCCTGCTTGAGCACCTTTTCGATGCTCTCCTTGCCGGACTTGATCGACGCGAGCAGCTCCGAACGCGCCTTGCGAGCCTCGGCGGCCTTGGCCAGGGCCTCGGCGCGCTGCTCCGGAGTCAACGTAGGCAGAGCCAACGTAGTGTCCTTTCCTCTCAGGTCTCCGCTTTCGCGGCCGACAGCTTTTGTGAGTGCTTGCTCCTGCAAGCGCTGCTCAGCCGTCTCTTGCCACGGGCCCAGTAAACGCCACCCGCTTCCTGGCCGTGCAACCGACACGCACTTATTACCCCCGGAGGTGATACCGGGCAACCCGCTCCGGCCTGCGGAAACGCTCCCAAGAAGTGCTCCGCGTGGCCCTTCTCACCCGGAAGTGGAGCCTCCGTTACGCGCTGTTCTCGTGCACATTTCCTTGCACATAAGGAAAAGTCGAAAAAGAGATGATCTTGATCATCGTCCGGTCGTCGCCCGATCGCGCGACGACCGTGACCGAACGGAGCCGTTGTTGACCATGCCCGCTTCACCCGATCCGCACTAGAGTCGGCGCAACCCCAGTTCACCGGCGAACGACCCCCGGGAGCGACCATGTTGAGCACCATGCAGGACGGCCAGCTGTCGCTGGCGAACCTGCTCCGCCACGGCACGTCGGTGCACTCGGCGAGCGAAGTCATCACCTGGACCGGTTCAGCAGCCCGTCGCGAGACCTACGGCGACCTCGGCAGGCACGCCGCCCGGCTCGCCAACGCCCTCCGGGGCCTCGGCGTGACGGGCGACCAGCGCGTCGGCACGTTCATGTGGAACAACGCCGAGCACATGGCTGCCTACCTGGCCGTTCCGGCTATGGGCGCCGTGCTGCACACGCTGAACATCCGGCTGTTCCCGGAGCAGCTCGTGTTCGTCGCCAACCACGCCGAGGACCACGTCGTCATCGTCGACGGCACCCTCGTCCCCCTGCTGGCCAAGCAGCTGCCGCAGTTCAAGACGGTCCGGCACGTCATCGTGGCCAACGGCGACGCCGCGTCCCTCGAAGCCCCCGACGGCGTCGAGGTGCACTCCTACGCCGAGCTGCTGGCCGCCCAGCCGGACACCTTCGACTGGCCGGACGTCGACGAGCGCTCGGCCGCCGCGATGTGTTACACCTCGGGCACCACCGGTGACCCCAAGGGCGTCGCCTATTCACACCGGTCGATCTGGCTGCACTCGATGCAGGTCTGCATGAGCGACAGCATGAACCTCGCGCAGAGCGACAAGGCGCTGGCCATCGTGCCGATGTTCCACGCGATGGCGTGGGGCCTGCCGTACGCGGCGCTCATGGTAGGCGCGTCGCTGCTGATGCCGGACCGGTTCCTCCAGCCGGCGCCGATCTCGGCGATGCTGGCCGCCGAGAAGCCGACGTTCGCCGGCGCGGTCCCGACCGTCTGGCAGGGTCTGCTCGCCCACCTCGAAGCCCACCCGCAGGACATCTCGCACCTGCGCGAGGTCGTCGTCGGCGGGTCCGCGGTGCCGCCGTCGCTGATGCACGCCTTCCAGGAGCGGCACCACGTGTCGATCCTGCACGCCTGGGGCATGACCGAGACGTCGCCGCTGGGCAGCGTCGCCCGGCCGCCGGCGTCGGCGACCGGCGACGACATCTGGAAGTACCGCTACACACAGGGCCGCTTCCCGGCGTCCGTGCGGGCGCGGCTGATCGACGACGACGGCGCGGTGCTGCCCTGGGACGACGACGCCGTCGGCGAGCTCGAGGTCCAGGGCCCGTGGATCGCGGCTTCGTACTACGGCGGCGCGGAAGTCGACCCGGACAAGTTCCACGACGGCTGGCTGCGCACCGGCGACGTCGGCAGGATCAGCGCCGACGGCTACCTGACCCTCACCGACCGCGCCAAGGACGTCATCAAGTCCGGCGGCGAGTGGATCTCCTCGGTCGACCTGGAGAACCAGGTCATGGGCCACCCGGCGGTGGCCGAGGCCGCGGTCGTCGGCATCCCGGACGAGAAGTGGGACGAGCGGCCGCTGGTCGCCGTCGTGCTCAAGGAAGGCCAGAGCGTCACGCCGGAAGAGCTGCGCGACTACCTCAGCGACAAGGTCGCCAAGTGGCAGCTGCCGGAGAACTGGACGTTCGTGGACGAAGTGCCCAAGACCAGCGTCGGCAAGTTCGACAAGAAGCGGATCCGCGCGTCCTACTCCGAGGGAAAGCTCGACATCGCACAGCTCTAACGGGTAAATCTCCGGCGAGTCTCATGCCTCTGGCGGTCACCATAAGGGACCCTTGCGCCCTTATGGTGACCTTCAGAGCACGTCGGAGGGGTTCTGGGGATGCAGCGGAACAGGCGGAGTTTCCTCGCACTGGCCGGGATGGGCGCGCTGGCGACGGCGTGCGGGTCGAACACCGGGCGGCAGGGTGATCCGCCGCCCTCGACGGCGTACTCGGCGGGGCCGCCGCCGTCGGACGCCCCGAACGTCGCGCTCCAGCAGTGGTACCACGCCTACGGCGAGGAAGGCGTCCAGGACGCCGTCAAGCGGTACGCGGCGAGCTACCCCGGCGCGGCCGTGACCGTGCAGTGGAACCCCGGCGACTACGACTCGAAGATCGTCACCGCGCTGCAGAACAGCAAGGTGCCGGACGTCTTCGAGGCGCAGGTCAAGATCGACTGGGTGCGGCAGAAGCAGGTCGTCCCGCTCGACGACGTCATCGGGCCGGTGAAGGACGACTTCAGCCCGGCCGTGCTGGCCGCGCAGACCGTCGACGGCCGGGTCTACGGCATCCCGCAGGCCACCGACACGCAGGTGCTCTTCTACCGCAAGAGCCTGCTGCAGGCCGCGGGCGTGCAGCCGCCGCAGACGGTCGACGAGCTCATCGACGCCGCCGGGAAGCTCACGAAGGACGGCGTCAAGGGCTTCTTCGCGGGCAACGACGGCGGCGTCGGCGTGCTCACCGGCCCGCTGCTGTGGTCCGCGGGGCTCGACTTCCTGAAGAACGGCAACCGCGAGGTCGGCTTCGACGACCCGCGCGCGGCGACCGCGCTGGCGAAGCTGCACACGCTGAACGCCAACGGTTCCCTGCTGCTCGGCGCGCCGGCGGACTGGTCGGACCCGGGTGCGTTCATCGACGGGCTGACGGCGATGCAGTGGACCGGCCTGTGGAACGTGCCGAAGATCCGCCAGGCGTTCGACGACGACTTCGGCGTCCTGCCCTTCCCGAAGCTGGACGGCAGCGGAGCGCCGTCGGTCCCGGTCGGCGCGTACGGCGCGATGGTGAACGCCAAGAGCGCGCACGTCACCGAGGCCAAGGCGTTCGTGAAGTGGCTGTGGATCGACCAGACGCAGGACCAGCTGGAGTTCGCGACGAAGTTCGGCTTCCACGTGCCGGCCCGTCAGAGCCTGATCGGCCGCGCGGACAACCTCAAGTCCGGCCCGGCCGCCGACGCGGCCCGGTTCGTCAAGGAGAACAGCCACCTCGTCGGCGGCCCGGTGTGGACGCAGCAGTCGAACACGGCGCTGTCCGACGCGGTCGCGAAGATCGCCAAGGAGGGTGCGGACCCGGCCGCGCAGGTCAAGACCGCCGTTGAAGTCGCGAAGGCCGAGCTGAAGCGCCTTTTCGGATGAAGCGGCGCGATGCGCGCGCGTTCTGGCTGTTCGTCGGGCCGTTCCTGGTCGGGTTGGCGATCTTCGCGTACCTGCCGATCGGCTGGAGCGCGTACCTCTCGTTCTTCGACGCGCGCAACACGGTGACGCCGACCGAGTTCGTCGGGCTGGACAACTACGGGCACATGCTCACCGACGAGCCGTTCCTGTCGAGCCTGGGGACGTTCAGCGTGTTCGCGGTGTTCATCGTGCCGCTGACGTTCGTGTTGTCGCTGGCTCTGGCGCTCGGCGTCAACCAGCTGCGGTTCGCGCGGGCGTTCTTCCGGTCGGTGTTCTTCCTGCCGTTCGCGTGCTCCTACGTGGTGGCGTCGCTGATCTGGAAGACCTCGCTGTTCTCGGGGGTCCGGTACGGACTCGCGAACACCGTGCTCGGCCTGTTCGGCGCCGACCCGGTGGCCTGGACCGGGACGGTCGACCCGCCGCTGTACTGGGTGGTGCTGGTGACCGCGCGGCTGTGGCTGCAGCTGGGCTTCTACATGATCCTGTTCATCGCGGCGCTGCAACGGATCCCGGCCCAGCTGTACGAAGCGGCGTGGCTCGACGGCGCCAAACCGGGCTGGCAGGTGTTCCGGTACATCACGCTGCCGCAGCTGCGCGCGACGGCGGTGGCGGTGCTGCTGCTGAACCTGATCAACGCGTACCAGGCGTTCGACGAGTTCTACAACATCATGGGCGACGCCCGCGGCTACCCGCCGTTCGCCCGGCCGCCGCTGGTCTACCTGTACTACACGTCCCTGGGGTCGGGCGGCCAGGACCTCGGCCGCGGCAGTGCCGGCGCGGTGATCCTGGCGCTGATCATCGCCCTGGTGACCCTGTTGCAGGGCCGGGTGCTGCGGTTCGGGCGCGCCTCATGAGGACGTTCCTGCGGTGGGCTTGCCTGGTGGTGGCGGCGGTGTTGTTCCTGCTGCCGTTCTACCTGCTGCTGCGCAACGGGCTGGCGTCGCGAACGGACCTCACCTCTCCACAGTGGACGTTCTTTCCGTCCACAGTGCACTGGGAGAACTTCTCGCGGCTGTTCTCGCTGTCGGACGTCCCGTTCGCCCGCAGCCTGCTGAACTCGACGCTGGTCGCGACCCTGCAGACGGCCGGCCTGATGGTGATCTGCTCGCTGGCCGGCTACGGCCTGGCGCGGATCCCGTACCGGCATTCCAAGATCGTGTTCTACGCGGTGCTGGCGACGCTGATGATCCCGACGTCGGTGACGTTCGTGCCGAGCTTCGTGGTCGTCTCGTCGCTGGGCTGGCTGTCGGACTTCCGCGGCCTGGTGATCCCCGGGCTGTTCAGCGCGTTCAGCGTCTTCCTGTTCCGGCAGTACTTCCTGGACTTCCCGCGCGAGCTGGAGGAGGCCGGCCGGGTGGACGGCCTGTCCCGCTGGGGCGTGTTCTGGCGGATCGTGGTGCCCAATTCGAAGGGCTTCTTCGCGGCGATCGCCGTGATCACGGTGATCGGCAGCTGGAACGCGTTCCTGTGGCCGCTGATCATCGCGCAGTCGCCGGACTCGTGGACGGTCCAGGTGGCGCTGTCGGGGCTGCTGACGGCCCAGAACCCGCAGCTGAACCTGCTGTTCCTCGCGGCCGCGGTGTCGATCCTGCCGATCGTGCTGCTGTTCGCGTTCCTGCAGCGGTACCTGGTGCGCGGGGTGGCCGAGTCCGGCTTGAAGGGCTGAAGCGGGTCCGCCGAAATGACCACGACCTTCGGCGGTACAGCCATCCCGACACCTGTGACAAGGTAGCTCGAAATGTCACGTTCACCGTCCGGTCACCGGCGTCCGGCACGGTGCCGGTCAACCGAGAAGACTGGGGAGCGAACTCATGGCCGAACTCACCCGGCGCACCTTCACCACCGCGGGCGCCGCCGGTGTCGGGCTGCTGCTCTGCACGCCTGCCGCGAACGCCCTCGACCGCGCCCTGCGGCTCACCAGCACGCGCTCGGTCAGCACCGCCGGCACCACGCTCGAGCAGGTCGCCACCGGCGGCGGCACCAGCACCTACTCGCGCCTCTCCGCGGGCCCCGGGTGGCCGCTGGTCGTCCGGAGCGATCTCGCCACCGCGAAGAGCGGGCGCGACGACCGGCGCCGGGCGCTGTCCGCCTTCGTCCAGTTCACCGACCTGCACATCACCGACGCCGAGAGCCCCGCGCGGTTCGAATACCTGCACCCCTTCATCGGCTCGGCGCACCGGCCGCAGGAGGCGCTCGGCACCGTCGCCACCAGCGCGCTCGTCGAGCGCGTCAACAGCGTGCGGCAGGGCCCGTTCACCGGGCGGCCGTTCGACCTGATGGTCACCACCGGCGACAACACCGACAACCACGAGCTGATCGAGCTCGACTGGTTCCTCAAGGTCCTCAACGGCGGCACGGTCACCCCGAACTCCGGCGACGAGAACGCGTACGAAGGCGTCCAGAGCTCCGGCAACGACGCGTACTGGAACCCCTCGATCCCCGGCGTGGGCGACAAGTACTCGGCGAAGGGCTTCCCGCAGCTGCCCGGCCTGCTCGAAGCCGGCCTGCGGACCTTCACCGCGCCCGGCCTCGACGTCCCGTGGTTCTGCACCTTCGGCAACCACGACGACAGCATCGTCGGCTCGCTGCCGGCGCAGATCCCCGGGATCGACGCCTGGTACACCGGGAAGTACAAGGTGATCGGCAAGGACGAGACCACGTCCAAGAAGCTCGCCGACGCCATCAAGAAGGGCTCGGGGGTGCCGGTCGCGGAGCTGTTCGGCGGCAGCGGCACCATCCGCGAGGTGACGCCGGACGCGCGGCGCCGTCCGTTCAGCACCGGCGAGTTCGTCCGGGCCCACCTCGACAGCGCCAACACCGGCCCCGGCCCGGTCGGGCACGGCTTCACCAGCGCCAACGCCGACGGCCAGAACGTCTACTACACCTTCCGGATCGCGCCCGGCATCACCGGGATCAGCCTCGACACCACCACCGACGCCGGGTTCGCCGACGGCTCGATCGGGCTCGCGCAGTACTCCTGGGTCGAGTCGACGCTCAAGCGCAACAGCTCCACCTACTACGACTTCTTCGGCCGCAAGGTCACCCACTCCGTCACCGACGAGCTGTTCCTGCTGTTCAGCCACCACACCAGCGGCTCGATGGGCAACCTGCTGCCGGACTCGCGCCACCTGCTCGACCCGCGGCTGGACGGCAACGCCTTCGTCGCGCTGCTCAAGCGGTTCCCGAACGTGCTGGCCTGGGTCAACGGCCACACGCACCTCAACAAGATCACGCCGCACGCCGGGAACACGCCGCAGCAGGGCTTCTGGGAGATCAACACGGCATCGCACGTCGACTTCCCGCAGCACGCCCGGATCGTCGAGGTCGCGGACAACGCCGACGGCACGTTGTCGCTGTTCACGACGCTGATCGAGGCTGAAGCGCCGTACGCCGTGGACTACGACGCCCGGACGCCGCAAGCGCTTGCGTCGCTGTACCGCGAGCTGTCGTACAACGACATCCACACCGACCTGGCCCGGGTCGGTGCGGCCGAGGACCACAACACGGAGCTGCTGCTCGTCAACCCGCTGAGCTGAGGTACGGCACAGTGGTCGCATGACCGATCTTGAAGGTACACAGCTCTTCCACCGCTCCATGCCGTTTTCGGCACGCCTCGGCGTGGAGGTGCTGGAGCACGGGCGGGAACTCGTCCGCAGCCGGCTGAAGTGGGACGAGAGCCTCTGCACGCTCGGCGGCGCGCTGCACGGGGGCGCGCTCATGGCGCTGGCCGACTCGACCGGCGCCGTGTGCGCGTTCCTCAACCTGCCCGAGGGCGGGCAGGGCACCACGACCGTCGAATCGAAGACGAACCTCCTGCGTGCCGTGCGTTCGGGCTACGCCGTTGCGTCGTCCAGACCATTGCACGCGGGCCGCAAGTTCGTCGTGGTGGAGACCGAAATCCACGACGATGACGGCAAGCTGGTCGCGAAAGTGACACAGACGCAGGCCGTCCTGTAGGTACCTGTTTACAGCCCCGGCCGGAGCGGCGAAAATCCCTGGCAACTGGGTGGGTCTATCAGGGAGCCGCGATGCGCGCACGTGAGTTGTTCACCTTATTGTCAGTGGTTGTGTTATCCGCCGTAACCGCGCAAGTCGCCGAGGCCACGCCCGTCCGGCCGCACGACGACGAGGCGATCGACTACCACGAGTGGACCGGCGGCCGCTTCCACGAAGGCGGCTTCGCCGGGGTCGCGCTCACCCGCGACGGCCTGCGCATCACGCACCCGGCCGGCACGGTCCAGCACACCGAGCCGGAGCTCGGCACGACCAGAACGTACGAGTACGGCCAGTGGACGTCGCCGGAGTACCGGCAGGGCTTCGGCGCGACGCAGCTGGTCGCGTCGTGGAACGCGAAGACGCCCGCGAAGACCTGGCTGCAGGTCGAGGCGCAGGGCCGGACGTCGGCGGGCGCCGAAACGGCGTGGTACGTGATGGGCCGGTGGGCCAGCGGCGACGCCGACGTCCTGCGCACCAGCGTCGACGGCCAGGACGACGCGAACGCGCTGGTCGACGTCGACACGCTGGTGATGAAGACCGGCGTGACGCTGAAGTCCTACCACCTGCGGATCAGCCTCTACCGCGAAGCCGGGTCGGGCGCGACGCCGTCGGTGAGCCTGCTGGGCGCGATGACCTCGGCCGTCCCGGACCGCTTCGAGGTCGAGCCGACGAAGCCCGGGCGCGCCACCGGGATCGAGCTGAAGGTGCCCGCGTACGCGCAGAACCTCCACAAGGGACAGTTCCCGGAGTACGGCGGGGGCGGCGAGGCCTGGTGCAGCCCGACGTCGACCGAGATGGTGGCCGAGTACTGGGGCAAGAAGCCGTCGCCGGCGGAGATGTCGTGGATCCCGGCGGGCTACGTCGACCCGCAGGTGGCCTTCGCCGCGCGCTACACCTACGACCACGCCTACGACGGCACCGGCAACTGGCCGTTCAACACGGCGTATGCGGCGTCGCGCGGGCTGCGCGGCCACATCACGCGGCTGCACTCCCTGAACGAGCTGGAGAACTACATCGCGCGGGGCATCCCGGTGATCACGTCGCAGTCGTTCCTGTCGTCGGAACTCGACGGCGCCGGCTACGGCACGGCGGGGCACATCATGGTCGTCGTCGGCTTCACGAAGGACGGCGACGTGATCGCGAACGACCCGGCGTCGAGCAGCAACGACCGCGTCCGAAACATCTACCAGCGCGACCAGTTCGAGAAGATCTGGCAGCGGACGAAGCGGTACCGCGCGGACGGCACCGTGGCGGGCGGCCCGGGCGGCATCGCGTACATCATCACGCCGGCCTGACCACCGGCCGGGCTCGGCGGGGCGCCTTCCGGGCGCCCCGCCGGGCTCACCAGGTCTTGCCGGCCTGCACCCGGATCGCCCGGTTGATCCGGTTGAAGAAGCCGGTGAGCGCGATGTGCGTGACGATCGCGGACAGCTGCGTCTCGTCGAAGTGCTCGGCGGCGGCCGCCCAGATCTCGTCGGTCACCCCGGACTGGCCGTCCTCGATCCGCGTGGCGGCCTCGGTGAGCGCGAGCGCGGCCCGTTCCGGCTCGGTGAAGAACGGCGTTTCGCGCCAGGTGACGACGCTGTGCAGGCGGTCGTCGGTCTCGCCCTGCCGCTTCGCCGATCGGACGCCGGCGTAGGTGCAGGGGGCGCAGCCGTTGATCTGGCTGGCCCGCAGGTGGACCAGTTCGAGCAGCAGCGGATCAACCCCGGCGCGGTGCACTGATTTGTAGAGCTGCTGGACCGCGCCGGTCACGTCGGGATCGCTCTGGGTCTTCAGCCGTGGTTCCATCGGTTCCTCCATCGGTTACCTGTGCCCCTCCGGGCCCGTCATGTCCACGACGGAGCGGAAGCGAGGAAGGTAACGACCATGACCGACGGGTTGGCTTCGACGTTCGAAGCGCAGCGAGACCGCCTGCGCGCGGTGGCTCACCGCATCCTCGGCTCCCACGCCGACGCCGAGGACGTGGTCCAGGAGGCCTGGCTGCGCCTGTCCCGCCAGGACGAGGCGGCGATCGAGAACCTCGAGGGCTGGCTGACGACGGTGGTCGGCCGGATCAGCCTGGACGTGCTGCGAGCGCGCCGAGCGCGGCCCGAAGGGCTGTACGAGGAGGTCGTCGTCACGGTGGCCGGCTCTCCCGAGGAGGACGCGGAGCTGGCCGACTCGGTGGGCTTGGCGCTGCTGGTGGTCCTGGAGTCCCTCGGCCCGAGCGAGCGGCTGGCGTTCGTCCTGCACGACCTGTTCGCGGTGCCGTTCGACGAGATCGCCCGCATCCTGGGCAAGTCGACGGCGGCGGCCAAGATGCTGGCCAGCCGGGCCCGCCGCAAGGTCCGGACGCCCTCGCCGCCGACAGGGCCTTCGCAGCATGAGGTGGTCCAGGCATTCTTGACGGCAGCCCGCGACGGCGACTTCGAGCAGTTGCTGCGCGTACTGGACCCGGAGGTCCGCTTGACGGTGGACACCCCGGACGGCGTGGTGGTGGTCCTGGGGGCGACGAACGTGGCGACGGGAGCCCGCTTCGGAGCGGCGGCCGGTGGCCGGACGGTACTGGTGGGCGGCTTGCCGGGCGTGGTGGCGTGGCGCCCGGACGGAACGCCGCTGTCGGTGGTGGCATTCACGGTGACGGACGGCCGCATCACGAACATCGCGGCGGTGGCCGACCCGGCGAAGCTGGCGTCGATGGCGCTCCCGGAGCCGCCGGAAACTGTCGGTGGTGGTCGGTAAGCTGGATACCGGGGGCCGGAGGCATGCCTCCTGATGCCGGTTTCGAGCTCCTCGAGGGAGCAGGACTCCGGCAACGCCGCTGTGGCTCGTCGCGAATGACTCATTCGGGACGTGGGAGGTCCCGAATGAGTCATTCGCGACGTCGGGTGCGGGTCAGTCGACCAGGGCGCCGCAGCTGACGTTGACCGTGGCCGCCGTCATCGAGGCCGCCCGGTCCGACGCGACGAACGCCGCCACCGCTCCCACGTCGGCCAGGGTGGCCGCGCGGCCGAGCATCGTCTTGCCCGCGATGTTCTCCTCCAGCTCCGCGCGGCCCGCGAAACCGTCCGGGATCGTCTCCGGGATGCCACCCGTGCGGAGCGTCACCGTGCGGATCCCGTGCGGCCCCAGCTCGGCCGCGAGCTGGCGGCGCATCGCCTCCAGCGCGTGGAACGCCACCTGCAGCCCGCCGACCGAGAACTCCCGCACCGGGTCGCCCGCGCCGCCGAAGAACAGGATCGCCCCCGACCGCTGCCCGATCATGTGCCGGGCCGCCGCGCGGGCGGTCAGGAACTGGGTGCGGACCGCCGTCAGCACCGGGCGCTCGTAGTCCGCGAGGGCCATCTCCACCAGCGGCGTGCCCTGGACGTCGCCGTGGCCGATCAGGTTGAACGAGACGCCGATCCCGCCCTCGGCCGCCACCGCCGCGGCGTGCTCGTCGACCGCGCGCTCGTCGAGGGCGTCGACCGCCGCCGTCTCGGCCCGGCCGCCGGACGCGCGGATCCGGCCGGCGACCTCCTCCAGCCGGGAGCGGGTGCGGCCGGCGAGGAACACCCGCGCGCCCTCCTCCGCGAAGGCGGTGGCCACCGCCGTGCCGATCCGCCCCGCGGCGCCGTAGACGATCGCGTTCTTGCCGGCGAGCAACGTCATGAAGTCCTCCCGAGTGTCCGGTTTTGCCCGTGCGTCGAACGGGCGCACCCGGAATCGACACTCAGGGCCGCGGAACCCCGACCGGGTTCGGCATGGTGACCAGCCCGCGGTCGATCACCGCCCGGCTCAGCGGCACCGCCAGCGCCAGCAGCCGGTCGACGTCGGGGCCCAGCGCCGCCACCGGGGCCGCCGCCAGCCGGTCCGTGTCGTCCTCGACGCCGCGGCGCAGGGCACGGCCCGCGTCGGTGAGGACGCCGTCCGCGTCGAGGATGCCGCGGGCCCGCAGCCGGTCGGTGGCCTCGTCCCACTGTGCGTCCGTCCAGCCGCGGTGGGGCTGGATGTCCCCGCGGGCGAGCACGCCGTCACCGATGTGGGTGAGGGTCGTCTCCAGGCCGCTCAGCCCGGCGTGGACCGCCGCGAGGACGTGGCCGTCGCCGCGGTGCTCACGCAGGATCGTCGCCGCCAGCCACAGGCTCGCCGGCGCGTCCGCCGGCTTCGGCACCGCCGCCCACGCCGCCGCGAGCGGGCGGCCGCCGAACTCGCACGCGTCCACCGCCCGCCAGAGCAGCGCGCTCAGCTCCGAGACGTCGTCCGCGACCGTGCGCAAGGCCGACGCCACCGCTTCCGTCCGCGAGCCGATGACGGCCTCGGGCGAGGCGAACGACCAGGCGTCGGGCAAGGACCGCGCCACCATCGACGGCGCGAAGCCGAACAGCATCGCCGTCGCCGGTCCGGGGCCGATCGGGCCGAGGGGCGCCAGCCGCCCCGCGAAGTAGCCCATCCAGTAGCCGCGCAGGCCGGCCGCTTTCGCCGCTTCGGCCGTCTGAGGCGCGAAGTAGACGACGGCGTGCAGTGGTTCCACGGCCGCCCACAGGCGACGAGCTGTCATGGGCCCTCCTCACGGGATCAGCCGGTGCCGTCACATACTCCCGAATTCAACCCCAGGCGACGGGCAGTTCCCGGACTCCGTACACGAGCGTGTTGTGCTTGAACTCCAGGTCCTCCCGCGCCACTCCCAGCCGCAAATCCGGCACCCGCCGGAACAGGCCCGTCAACGCCTCCTGCAGCTCCACCCGCGCCAGCTGCTGCCCCACGCACTGGTGCGCTCCGAACCCGAACGCCACGTGCGTCCGCGGCGACTCGCGGCCGAAGTCCAGCTTGTCCGCGCCCGTGAACACCGACTCGTCGCGGTTCGCCGAGTTCAGCGCCGCCACCAGCCACTCGCCCGCCCTCACCGACCGGGCCCCGACCTGCACGTCCGCTGTCGCGTACCGCAGCACGCCCCACTGCACCACCGACAGGTACCGCAGCAGTTCCTCCACCGCCCGGTCCGGCGAGGCGAGCACCTCGTCCCGGCCGCCCGGGTGCTCCAGCAGCAGCAGCGTGCTCAGCGCGATCATGTTGGCCGTCGTCTCGTGGCCCGCCACCAGCAGGCTCAGGCCGAGCACCACCAGTTCCTCCATGGTCAACGCGTCGGAAGCACCGGAAGACAGCCTGCTGAACAGATCGTCCTGCGGATTCCGCTGCTTGGAGACGAACAACTCGGCGAGATACCCCGAAAGCGTGTCGTACGCCTCCTCGCCTTCCTCACGCGTCGCGTCCGTGCTCACCAAAGTCGCGCTCTGCCGCTGGAAGTGCGACCGATCCCCGTACGGCACCCCGAGCAGCTCGCAGATCACCAGCGACGGGATCGGCAACGCGAAGTCCTGCACCAGATCCGCGTGGCCGGGCCGCGCGAGCATCGCGTCGAGATGGCTCTCCACCAGCGAACGCACGTACCCCCGCAGCGCCTCCACGCGCCGCACGGTGAACTCCGCGATCACCTTCTTCCGGAGCCGGGCGTGCGCGACGCCGTCGAGCTGGATGATCGAACCCGGGCTGACCTCGAAATCCAGGTCCGCGTTCGGGTTCACGTGCACCGAAGACGCGCCGCGCGAGCTCAGCGTGCGGTCGGCGAGCACCGCGCGGACGTCGGCGTACCGGGTCACCAGCCACGCGTCCATGCCCGCCGGGCAGCGCACCTTGGACGTCGGCGCGGTTTCCCGGAGGGTGGCGTAGGTCCCGGGCGGGTCGAACGGGCAGCCGGCCGGCCGGGTCGTCGGGAGGGCCGGGGTTTCGGGAGCGGCCGTCACGGCGGATCCCCTCTCTCTTCCGGTGGTTCCAACACTTCCACCATGGAGAGAACGGCGGCCGCGCGCCGCCCATCCGACCCGGATGGCCTAGCGGGCGCCGTACGCGCCGCCGTTCACGGGCACGACCTGGCCGGTGACGTGCGCGGCGTCCGGCGCGGCCAGGAACGACACCGTGGCCGCGATCTCCTCCGGGCGGCCGGCCCGCCCGTTGAACGCCAGCGCGATCCGCGGCTCCAGCCACTCGTCGGTCAGCGTGCCGTGGAAGAACTCCGTGTCGAGGACGACGCCCGGTGCGACGACGTTCGCCGTGCCCGTGGCGCCCAGCTGCCGCGCGAGGTCGGTGTTCCACGCCTCGATCGCCGCCTTCGCCGCGCCGTACGAGCCTGAGCCCTGCTTCGCCGCGATGGAGCCGAGCGTCACCACCCGCACGTTGTCCGCGAAACGCGGCTTCAGTGCCGCGGTGACGAGCACGGCGGAGAGCACGTTGGCTTCGAAGTTCGCCTGCCACGCGTCGGCGAGGCCCTTCAGGTCCCCGGGCGCGGGGGCTTCCCGGACCCGGTCGGTGTTGCCGCCGGCGTTGTTGACCAGGACGTCCACCCGCTCGGGCAGGTCCGCCAGTGCCGCCTGCACCGCCGCCGGGTCGCTCGCGTCGAAGGACACCGCCCGCGCGCCGATCTTCTCCGCCGCCGCTTCGAGGACGTCCTTGCGCCGCCCGGTGACGGTCACCCGCTCGCCCGCCGCCGCGAACCGGGCGGCGATCGCCAGCCCGATGCCGGTGCCGCCCCCGGTGACCACGATTTCCCGCTGTTCGCTCATGCCGCCATCTTCGCCGAGAACTCCCGGCGGCCACGCGATTTTCCCGGCGAGCGGGACACGAAACCGGGTTCGTTAGGAAACTTTACTAATAGGTCTTGACGCACCGCCGAACCCCGGCGAACCTGGACGCACGCCGCAGTCATCGTCCGCCCAGTCCCCCGGAGGCAGCATGACCCGGCGCGCGCTCGTGCTCGTCGTGACCCTGTTCCTCGCCCTGGCCACCGCCCTCGCCGGCGGAAGCACGGCCGCCGCGGCGACCACGCAGCCCACCTTCCTCACCTTCTACGGCTGGTGGGACAACACCCCGCCCGGCGGGGACATCTCCTACCCGCAGATCCACGGCACCGCGGGCGGCAAGGGCAGCTACGCCGACCCGATCACCTTCGCCACCAGCAGCGCCGAACTCAAGCCCGGCACCAAGGTCTGGGTGCCGCGGGTGAAGAAGTACTTCATCATGGAGGACGGCTGCGACGAGTGTTCCGACGACTGGAACGGCCACGGCCCGAACGGCGGCCCCGGCCTGCGCCACATCGACCTCTGGCTCGGCGGCAAGGGCGGCAGCGCCTTCGACGCGATCGACTGCGAAGACGCGCTCACGCACTACAACGCCGACAACACCCCGGTCATGGAACCGGTCGTCGTCGACCCGCCCTCGAACGAACCCTACGACGCCACGCCGATCTTCGACACCAGCACCGGTGAATGCTGGGGCGGCGCGCAGCCGAACACCACGGTCGGCCAGTACAAGAACAACTCCACCGGCACCTGCCTGGCCGCGCCGGGCAGCGGCAGCACGCTGAAAGTGGCCGCCTGCACCGGAACCGCCGAGCAGCGGTTCACCTTCCACGGCGCGTTCCTGGTGATCGACGACAAGTGCGCGGGCATCTCCGGCAGCTCGATCGTGTTGCAGACCTGCACCGGCGGCCCGGCCCAGCAGTGGTCGATCAACCCGGACGGCACCATCTCGGACATCCAGTCCAGCAGCAAGTGCTTCCGCGCCTCGGGCACCACCCTGACCGCGGGCAGCTGCTCCGGCACCCAGGCCCGCTGGACGTTCACCGCGGCCGGCACCCCCTCGGGCCTCAGCGTGACGCCGTCGTCGGTGTCGGTCGCGCCGGGCGCCTCGGCGACGGCCACCGTGACCTCCACCGACGCCGTCACGCTCTCCGCGAGCGGCGCTCCGGCGGGCGTCACCGTGGCCTTCTCCCCCGCGTCGGTGCCCGCCGGCGGCTCCTCGACCGTCACGGTCGCCGCCGCGGCCACCGCGTCCCCCGGCTCGGCGACGATCACCCTCACCGGCGGTACGAAGACGGCGTCGCTGGGTGTCACGGTGACCGGCGGCTCGGAAAGCCTGCTCTCACAGGGGAAGACCGCAACGGCGTCCTCCACCGAATCGTCGTCCTACCCGGCGAGCGCGGCCTTCGACGGCAACCTGACCGGCACGCGCTGGGCGTCCAAGGAAGGCAGCAACGCGGAATGGCTGCGCGTCGACCTCGGCGCCACGAAAGCCGTCTCGCACGTCAAACTGACCTGGGAAGCCGCGTACGGGAAGGCGTACAGCATCCAGACCTCGGCCGACGGCACGACCTGGACGTCGATCTACAGCACCACGACCGGCAACGGCGGCACGGACGACCTCACCGGCCTGACCGGCACCGGCCGGTACGTGCGGATGAACGGCGTCACGCGTGGGACGTCCTACGGCTATTCGCTGTACGAAATGCAGGTGTACGGCGCGGGCTAGTTGCCAAATCGGCAACGAGGTTTGCCTTCCCGGGGACGTCGCCCGCATGCTCGGGGGACGTCCTTGAGGAGGAACCATGTCCCACGACCACCCGATGACCGTCGACGCCATGCTGAAGCAGGACTTCTGGGAAGCGATGTACCAGCGTGACGAGCACCGGATCTGGAGCGGGAACGTCAACGTCAACCTGCGCACCGAGGTCGAAGGCCTGAACCCCGGACACGCCCTCGACCTCGGCAGCGGCGAGGGCGGCGACGCGATCTGGCTGGCGAAGCACGGCTGGACGGTCGACGGTGTCGACATCTCGACCACCGCGCTCGCCCGCGCGGCGGAGGCCGGCGCCGAGGCGGGCGTGACGGTGAACTGGCTGCACCGCAACATCCTCGAGTGGCGGCCGGAAGCGCAGTACGACCTGGTCTCCGCGCAGTACATGCACCTGCCGCCGGACCTGCGCCGTGACGTCTTCACGGCGGCCGCGGCGGCGATCCGGCCGGGCGGCTCGCTGCTGGTCGTCGGGCACTCGCCGAAGGCGATGCGGCAGTTCGACGGCCAGAAGCCGCCGGAGGAGCTGTACTTCGAGCCCGAGGAGATCACCGGGTACCTCGGCGACCCGTGGCAGTGGGTGGTCGAGACGTGCGAGACGCGCGGCGAGGGCCACCACACCGACGCCGTCTACCGCGCGCGGCGCCTGGACGCGTGACGGAGCAAGGGCCCGCTCACCTCCCCCGACGGAAGGTGAGCGGGCCCGCGGCCTTCGCTCAGGCGAGCTCGAGGCCGTAGGCCTGCAGCTCGAGGGTGAGCGGGTAGAAGTAGCTGGTCACGGTGTCGCCGCCGGACAGCGTGCCGAGACCCTTGGAGCCGTCGTAGGCCGGGCCGCCGGAGTCGCCGTGGTCGGTGTGCGCGGTGGTGCCGAACTCGTGGTTGAGCACGCCGACGTCGAAGTTGACCGACTCGTCGACCGAGGTGACCTCACCGCTGCCGCCGCCGGTGGTCGAGCCCTGCTTCTGGATCTGCTCGCCCACGGTCGGGGTGGCCGCGCTGGTGATCTGCTGGCCGGTGTTGATCTCGCCGGGTCCGGTGCCGTTCGGGCGGGTCAGCAGGCCGGAGTCGGCGCCGGGGCAGTTGCTTTCGACGACCTGCGCGCCGGAGACGTCGCCGCCGGACCAGGTGCCGCCGAGGTTGGTGCAGTGGCCCGCGGTGAGCAGGAACGGCGAGCCGCCGCGCGTCACGTTGAAGCCGAGCGAGCAGCGGCCCTGGCTGTTCTGGATCGCGTCGCCGTCCGCGATGTACAGCGACAGCTTGCCGGTGCGGTGCTCGACGCGGACGCTGTCGCCGTACTTCGCGGCGGCCGCGGAGACCTTTTCGGCGGTCTCCTTGCTCGCCGCGTCGTACACCTTGACCACGACCTGGTTGGTCTTCGTGTCGATGCCCCACGCGGTCTGCGGCACGTTCTTCACCGCGTCCAGCTGGTTCTTGACCCCCGTGAGCGCCGCGAAGGTGTGCTTGACCTTCTTCGCGGTGAAGCCGGCGGCCTGCACCCGCTGCACCGCGGCGTCGTCGACGACGTTCACCACGGCCTTGCCGTTTTCGAGGTAGATGCCGCCGGACGCGGCACCGAGCGCGTCCGCCATCTGGGTGGCGCCCGCGATGGCACTGGCCTGCAGTTCGGCGAAGGCCAGGGGGGACGCGGTGGCCGCCGAGGCGCAAACACCGCTGGTCAGCGCGGCGGCCGACAAGACGGCGAGGGTCTTGAGGGCGGTCTTCCGGGGAGTCATCAACTTCCTCCAGGTTGCCGTTCGAAGCCTGTGCCGACACTTTCGTTGCCAGGCAACCAACGCACTACCGACGAAGGTTGGTTAATAACCAAGCTATCCGGACATACCTCTCAGATCGCCCCGAACGGCGTAACGCGTCTCCCCTTCCGGCCTACTCGCGCGGCCAGCGGACGTGGTCCTCGTACCCCGGGTTCTTCCGCAGGTACCCGGCGATGAACGGGCAGACCGGCACGATCGTCCGGCCGTGGGCGACGACGTCGTCGAGCGCGCCCGCGGCCAGGACCTTGCCGAGGCCCTGCCCGGCGAAGGCGTCGTCGATCTCGGTGTGGGTGAACACCGTCAGGTCGCCGCGCCGGTCGTACTGGGCGATCCCCGCCAGCTTCTCGCCCTGCCACAGCTCGTAGCGGTTCTCGTCCGGGTTGTCGGCCACCCGGTTTTCGTCGGTCATCTGCTCTCCTCGCTCGCCGGACTCCCCCATCGTGCGACGGCCCGCCACCGCGCGCCGATCGGGCCGGGAAGCCCGCTGGGCCGGCCGGGGGAAGCGGCCGTCCCGTTCGTGTGCATCCCGGCTGTTCCCCTTGGCGGACACCGCGGCCGGCTGGTTGCCTCGCGGTGTGCCTGAACAGCCGTTCGTCCTCCCCGAGTTCTACCTGCCTCACCCGGCGCGGCTGAACCCGCACCTGGACCGGGCGCGCGAGCACAGCAAGGCGTGGGCCCGCGAGCTGGACATGATCGACGTGCCGCAGCACGGCACGGTGATCTGGACCGAGCACGACCTCGACGCCCACGACTACGCGCTGCTCTGCGCGTACACCCACCCCGACGCCGGTGCCGGCGAGCTCGACCTGATCACCGACTGGTACGTCTGGGTCTTCTACTTCGACGACCACTTCCTCGAGCTGTACAAGCGCACCGGCGACATCGAGAGCGCCCGCGCCTACCTCGACCGGCTGGAGCTGTTCATGCCCGCCGAGGGCGAGATCACCGCGACCCCGGAGAACCCGGTCGAGCGCGGCCTCGCCGACCTGTGGCACCGGACGGTCCCGCAGCGGTCGGCCGGCTGGCGGCGCCGGTTCGCCGCCAGCACCAAGGCGCTGCTGGACGAGTCGCTGTGGGAGCTGGCCAACATCAACGAAGGCCGGCTCGCCAACCCGATCGAGTACGTCGAAATGCGGCGGAAGGTCGGCGGCGCGCCGTGGTCGGCGAACCTGGTCGAGCACTCGGTGCACGCGGAAGTCCCCGGCGCGATCGCCGCGTCCCGGCCGATGGAGGTCCTGCGCGACTGCTTCGCCGACAGCGTCCACCTCCGCAACGACCTGTTCTCCTACCAGCGCGAAGTGCAGGACGAGGGCGAGCTGTCCAACGGCGTGCTCGTGTTCGAGAAGTTCCTCGGGCTGGGCACCCAGCAGGCGGCCGACGCGGTCAACGACCTGATCACCTCCCGGCTGCACCAGTTCGAGCACACCGCGCTCACCGAAGTGCCCGCGCTGCTCGACGACCACTGCGTCGACCCGGCGGCGCGCGCGGCGACCTTCGCCTACGTGAAAGGCCTGCAGGACTGGCAATCCGGTGGACACGAATGGCACCTGCGGTCCAGCCGGTACATGAACGAAGGCGCGCTGGCCGGCCGCGGCACGTCCGCGGCACGCATCTTCGCTTCGGTGCTCGCGACCGCACCGCAACGGCTGCGGGCGTACGGCTCGACGCCGTTGCGCGCGACCGACGTCCCGCGGCCGTCGCTCGACCTGCCGTTGCCGCCGCGGCTCAGCCCGCACCTCCCCGCGGCCCGTGCCCGGAACGTCGACTGGGCCCGGCGGACGGGGCTGCTCGACGGCGTGGTGTGGGACGAGCGGAAGCTGCGGGCGGCCGACCTGCCGCTGTGCGCGGCGGGCATCCACCCGGACGCGACGGCCGACGCCCTCGACGTCACGAGCGACTGGCTGACCTGGCGCACCTACGCCGACGACCACTACCCGCTGGTGTTCGGCGCGACGCGCGACCTCGCCGGCGCGAAGGCGGCCAATCGCCGCCTGTCGGCGTTCATGCCGGCGGACGGCGCGCCGATGCCGGCGCCGACGACGCCGCTGGAAGCGGGCTTGGCCGACCTCTGGCCGCGCACCCCGGCGGAGAGCCGGCCCGCCGTGCGCCGGGCGGTCGAGGCGATGGCGGCCGGCTGGCTCTGGGAGCTGGCGAACCAGGCCCAGAACCGCATCCCGGACCCGATCGACTACGTCGAGATGCGGCGCCGGACGTTCGGCGCGGACCTCACGATGAGCCTCTCGCGCGGCCACGCGGTGCCGCCGGCCCTGCGGCGCTTGCGTCCGGTGCAGACGCTCGAGCACGCGGCGGCGGACGTGGCCGGCCTGGCCAACGACCTGTACTCCTTCCGCAAGGAAGTCCAGTACGAAGGCGAGCTGCACAACGCCGTGCTGGTGGTGCGGAACTTCCTGGACTGCACGGAGGAGCGCGCGGCCGAGGTGGTCGCCGACCTGATCCACGCCCGCATGGCCGAGTTCGAGCACGCGGCGGCGACCGAGCTGCCGGCCCTGTACCGCGACGACACCACCGAGGAGACGCTGCTCGCGTTCGTCCAGCAGCTGCGCGACTGGATGGCCGGAATCGTGCACTGGCACGAAAACACGGCCCGCTACACCGAACCCGAGCTGGGCTACCACCCCACACCGGCCCCGGTCTTCGGCGGCCCGACCGGCATCGGCACGTCCTCACTCCGCATCTCCGCCCTGCTTCCGACCCCCTGACCGCCGTGTCGACCCTCCAATCACGCGTGCCGACCCTCCAATCACGCGTGCCGACGCTCCAATCACGCGTGCCGGCTTCCCGATCACACGCCGGCGTTGCCCTGGCCACTCCGCCGGGCATTCCCCGCCGGGGGAGGTGATACTCGGGGCGTGAGCGGCTTCAGCCTGCGGTTCCTCGGCCATTCGACCGTCCGCCTGGACCTCGGCGGCCGTGTCCTCCTGACCGATCCCGTGCTCACCGCGCGCGTCGGCGGGCTCGTCCGGGTCGTTCCCCCGCCGCCGCCCGAGAGCTACGCCGACGTCGACCTCGTCCTGCTCTCCCACCTGCACGGCGACCACCTGCACCTGCCGTCGCTCAAGCTGCTCGGCCACCGGACCCGGATCGTCGTCCCCCGCGGGGCGGGCTCGTGGCTCGGCAAGAAGGGCTTCCGCAACGTCGAGGAGATCGCGCCCGGCAAGACGCTCACCGACGGCGGTGTCACCATCACCGCCACCGAGGCCATCCACTCCGGACACCGGTGGGGCCCCCGCCTGACGCACGGGCCGCAAAGCCCGGCGCTCGGCCACCTCATCGAGGGCGACGGCAAGAAGGTCTACAACGCCGGCGACACCGACCTCTTCGACGGCATGCGCGACCTCGGCCCGGTCGACGTCGCCCTGCTGCCCGTCTGGGGCTGGGGACCGAACCTCGGCCCCGGCCACCTCGACCCCGCCCGCGCCGCCCAAGCCGCCGCGCTGGTCCAGGCCCGGGCGGCCGTCCCCGTGCACTGGGGCACCCTCGCCCTCCCCGGCGTCCGGCGCACCGCCCGGATGCGACGCCTGCTCGCCGATCCGCCGCGCGTGTTCGCCGCCGAAGTCAAAAACCAGACCGAAGTGCTGTTCACCGAGCCCGGCGCCGACGTCGTCCTGCCCGCGCCGAAGGACCGCTCGTGAACTGGACCGACCCCGCCGCCATCGGCTACCCCGCGGTGTTCGGCGGCGTGCTGCTCGGCTCGATCGTCCCGATCGTGCCCACCGGCGCGGTCGTCGGCGCCGCGGCCGCCGTCGCGACGGCGACCGGCCACCTCTCCCTGCCGCTCGTGATCGTCCTCGCCGTCCTCGGCGCGTACGTCGGTGACGTCGTGACGTTCGGGATCCCGCGGCTCGGCAGCGAAGCCGCTTTCCGCTGGATCAGCCGCCGCCAGCCCGCCGAACGGCTCGAGAAGGCCCGCGAGCAGTTCGCCCGCCGCGGCTGGCAGCTCGTCGTGATCGGCCGGCTCGTCCCGGCCGGGCGCATCCCGGTGCTGCTCGCCGCGGCCGCGCTGAGCTACCCGTGGCGGCGCCTGCTGCCCGCCGCGCTCGGCGCCTGCGTGCTCTGGGCCTGCGCCTACGCCGTGCTCGGCATCGTCTCCGGCGGCATCTTCGACTCGCCGCTCATCGCGACGCTGCTGGCGACCGTGCTGGTCCTGCTGGTCACCGTGCTGGCCAACCTGATCGCCCGGTGGCGGCGCAAGACCAAGGAGCCGGTGTGACGACGACCGCGCCGAAGGGCAGGCTGCTGCGCGGCGGCCGGGCCGTCGCCCGCGCGGTGGCGGTCTGGATCGCGGTGACCGGCGCGCTGCGCCTGCTCGACGTCCTCCTGCCCGGCTTCCGGATGACACACTGGTGGCAGCCGACGGTCTGCGCGCTGCTGCTCGCCCTGCTCACCGCCGTCGTCTGGCCGCTGGTCATGCGGATCGCCTACCCGCTGGCGTTCTTCACCTTCGGCGGCTTCGGGTTCCTGCTGCTCGGCGCCGGAACCCTCGCCGTCTTCCGCACAGTTCCCGGTGTCGAGGTCGCCGGCTTCCGGACCGCGGTGATCGTAACGCTCGGCATGGCCGCGGTCGGCGCGCTCATCTCCAGCCTGCTCGCCGTCGACGAGGACGAAATCTTCTTCCGCCGCGCCGCCCGCCGACGACGACGTCACCACCACGAGCCCGGCACCGAGCTTCCGCCCGGTGTGCTGTTCCTGCAGATCGACGGCCTCGGGTACGACACCGTCCGCCGCGCGATCCGCGACGGCGACATGCCGACCTTCGCCGCCTGGCTCGCCGAGGACAGCCACACGCTGAACCGGTGGCACACCGACTGGAGCTCCCAGACCGGGGCCAGCGTCTGCGGCATCCTGCACGGCTCCAACCACGACATCCTCGGTTTCCGCTGGTACGAAAAGGACCGCGACCACGTGATGGCGTGCGCGCACCCGGCCGACGCGGCCGAGATCGAGGCGCGGCACTCCGACGGCCGCGGTCTCCTGGCCGGTGACGGCGCGAGCCGCGGCAACCTCTTCTCCGGCGACGCCGCCCACGTCAGCCTCACCATGAGCTCGATCCCGGTGCTGGTGCCGAAGAAGCTGCAGCGCCGGCACCGGGACCGCGTCGGTGCGGGGTACTACGCCTACTTCGCGAACCCGGTCAACGCGCTGCGCACGTTCGCCGTCGCGCTCGTGGACGTCTTCCGCGAGATCAGCGCGTCGGTCCGCCAGCGCCGCGCCGGCGTCGTGCCGCGGATCCCGCGCGGCGGCTGGTACCCCCTGGCCCGGCCGGGCACGACGGTGATCGCGCGGGACGTCGTCGTGTCGGCGATCCTCGGCGACATGCTCGCCGGCCGGCCCGCGGTGTACGCGGACTTCCTCGGCTACGACGAGGTCGCGCACCACTCCGGCATCGAGCGGTTCGACACGCTGTCGGTGCTGCGCTCGATCGACCAGCAGATCGCGCGGCTGCACCGGGCGAGCCGGCTGGCCCCGCGCCGCTACCACGTCGTGGCGCTGTCGGACCACGGCCAGACCCAGGGCCAGGCGTTCTCACAGCGGTTCGGCGAGACGATCGAGGCGTACGTCGGCCGGCTGTGCGGCGGGTCGCCGTCGCCGTCCGCCGGCAAGCGGCGGCAGGCCGAGAGCTGGCAGATCAACGCGGCCCTGGCGGAGGCGACCAAGAGCGGCGGCCTGATCGCGCGCCGGCTGCGTGCCCGGGTGGAGGACGCGGAGTGCGCCGAAGACCGCCCGCGCACGGCGTCCGGCTCGCCGGGCGCGGTGACCCGCGTGGCGCCCGGCGTGGTGGTGGTCGTGTCCGGGCACCTCGCGATGGTGTCGTTCACCGAACACGAAGGCCGCGTCGAGCTGGAGACGATCGAGCGCGAGTTCCCGGACCTGCTGCCGTCCCTGGTGGACCACCCGGGTGTCGGGTTCCTGCTGGTCCGCAGCCGCGAGTTCGGCCCGGTGGTGCTGGGCCGCGACGGCCTGCACCGGCTCGCCACCGGCGTCGTCATCGGCGAGGACCCGCTGACACCGTACGGCCCGCACGCGGCGGACCTGATCCGCCGGGTGGACACCTTCCCGCACTGCGCGGACGTGATGATCAACAGCCGCTACGACCCGGAGCCGGACCAGGCGTCGCCGTTCGAGACGCACGTGGGTTCGCACGGCGGGCTGGGCGGGCCGCAGCAGCGGGGTTTCGTGGTGCACCCGCGTGAACTGGCGTTTCCCGACGAGGTCGTCGGGGCGGAGGCCCTGCACCGGGTGTTCCGCGGCTGGCTGACAGAGTTGGGCCACCCCGAGCCGGCGGACGCCGGGGCCTCGGTTTCGGAGGTGGTTTCGTGAAGCTGCTGCGGGAACTCCCGCTCGGCACGCGGGTCGTCGTGCGCTACCGCATCGACGGCGGTTTCACCGACGCGCTCGGCGACCTGGTGGCCCGCGACGACGTCTCCTGCACGATCGGGACCCGGCGCGGCCCGGTCGTGGTGGCGTTCTCCGCGGTCACGCTGGCCAAGCCGGTGCCTCCGCCGCCGGTCCGGAAGTCGAAGTTCGACACCCTGGTGGCCGAAGCGTCCGCGGTGTCCGTCGACGGCTGGGACTTCTCCTGGCTCGACGGCCGCGCCACCGAGGCCCGCCCTTCGTGGGGCTACCAGCGCCTGCTGGGCTCCCGGCTCGCGGTCGCGGAAGCGGCCCTCGACCTGGAGACCGGCGGCGGCGAGGTCCTCGACGGCTGCCCGTCCCTGCCGCCGGTCACGATCGCGACGGAGTCGTGGCCGCCGAACGTCGCGAAGGCGTCGGCCCGGCTGCGGCCGCGCGGCGCCCTGCTGGTGGCGACCGCGGGATTTCCCTTCCGCGACAATGCGTTCGACCTGGTCAGCAGCCGGCACCCGGTGACGACCGACTGGCGCGAGATCGCCCGCGTCCTGCGTCCCGGCGGAACGTACTTCTCCCAGCAGGTCGGCCCGGCGAGCGTGTTCGAGCTGGTCGAGTTCTTCCTCGGCCCGCAGCCGGAGGAGGCTCGCAACAGCCGTCACCCCGACCACGCCGTGCGGGCGGCCGCGGAGGCCGGGCTCGAAGTGACGGACCTGCGTTCGGAGTCGCTGCGCACGGAGTTCTCCGACATCGGTGCGGTGGTCTACTTCCTGCGCAAGGTGATCTGGATGGTCCCGGGGTTCACGGTCGGGCAATACCAGGACAAGCTGCGGGAGCTGCACGAGCTGATCGAGCGCGACGGCCCGTTCGCCGCCCACACGACCCGGTTCCTCATCGAGGCCCGGAAGCCTTGACGATCGCGGCTTCGACGCCGTCCAGGAGCAGTTCCAAGCCCGCTTCGAACGACAGCCGGGCCTCGCGCTCCAGGTAGGGCTCGTCGGACCCCGACGCCTCGTACTCGCCCTCTTCCCCCAGGCGGGCCACCGTCGGGAACCGGGCCGGGAGGTCCGGCGCCAGCTCCGCCAGCAACGCCGACCGCGCGTACCACCAGTCCTCTTCGGACTGCCCGGTCTCGCGCGCCGCCTGCCGGGATTCCGCCGCCGCTTGGACCGATCCGCGCACGATGTTGAACAACGCCGCCACCACCCAGCGCACTCGGGCGGGCGGCAAGCCGGTCGACGCCAGGACGGAAAGCAGCGTCTCCTGGACGTGGAACTCCCCCGGCCCGAGCACCGGCCGCGCCGGCGACACCTGGAGCAGCCAGGGGTGCCTCAGGTGCAGGCCCCACAGCGCGTCGGCCAGCGCCAGCGCGGCCGCACGCCACCCCGAAGAATCCGGGAACGACGACGGCAGCTCCCCCAGCGTGCGGTCGTACATGAGGTCGACCAGCTCGGTCTTGCCCGGCACGTACGTGTAGAGCGCCATCGCCGTGCGGCCGAGCCGTTCGCCGACCGACCGCATCGACAGCGCCGCCATGCCGTCGGCGTCCGCGATCTCGATCGCCGCCGCGACGATCGCCTCGACGGACAGGCCCGGCTTCGGCCCCGGGCCGGTGCGCGGCGCCACCACGCGCGGCCCCCACAGCAGCTCCATGGACCGCCGGGCGTCGCCCTGACCCGCGAAGACGACCACCTTGCCGACTCCTTACACCCTAAAGTATTGTACGCTGGTAGATCACTTTACAGCCTAAAGTATCAAGAAGGACGGTATGACTTCACCCAGGCGGGCCGCCGACACCCACGACGTGATCGAGGTCCGGGGGGCCCGGGAGAACAACCTGACCGGCATCGACCTGGACATCCCGAAGCGCCGGCTCACGGTGTTCACGGGCGTCTCCGGCTCCGGCAAGTCGTCCCTGGTCTTCGGCACCATCGCGGCCGAGTCCCAGCGGCTGATCAACGAGACCTACAGCGCCTTCCTCCAGTCCTTCATGCCGAGCCTGTCGCGCCCGGACGTCGACCTCCTGGAGAACCTGAGCGCGGCCATCGTCGTCGACCAGGAGCGGATGGGCGCCAACTCGCGCTCCACGGTCGGCACCGCGACCGACGCCTACGCCATGCTGCGGATCGCCTTCTCGCGGCTCGGCGAACCGTACGTCGGGACGTCCGGCGCGTTCAGCTTCAACCTGCCCGAGGGCATGTGCCCGGCCTGCGAGGGCCTCGGCCGGGTCTCCGACCTCGACGTCGACGCCCTGCTCGACTTCGACCTCTCGCTCAACGAAGGCGCGATCCAGGTGCCCGGCTTCACGCCGGACACCTGGTACGTGCAGACCTACCTCTCCTCCGGCTTCTACGACCCGGACGCGAAGATCCGCGACTTCACGCCGGAGCAGCTGGACGCCCTGCTGCACAAGGACTCCTGCAAGGTGAAGGTCGGCAAGACCAACGTCACCTACGAGGGTCTCGCGGTGAAGGTCCGGCGGCTCTACCTGCACAAGGACGTCGAATCGCTGCAGCCGAAGCTGCGGGCGTTCATCGAGAAGGCCGCGACCTTCGCCACCTGCGGCGAGTGCGGCGGCGCCCGGCTCAACCAGGCCGCGCTGGCGGCGAAGATCGACGGCAAGAACATCGCCGACTGCGCCGCGCTGCAGATCAGCGACCTCGCCGAGTTCGTGCGCAACCTCGACGCGCCGTCGATCCGGCCGCTGCTGGGCAACCTGCGCGACACCCTCGACTCGCTGGTCGAGATCGGTCTCGGCTACCTCTCCCTCGACCGCGAGTCCGCGACGCTCTCCGGCGGTGAGGCGCAGCGCGTGAAGATGGTGCGGCACCTGGGTTCCAGCCTCACCGACGTCACCTACGTCTTCGACGAGCCGACCGTCGGGCTGCACCCGCACGACATCGAGCGGATGAACAACCTGCTGCTGTGCCTGCGGGACAAGGGGAACACGATCCTGGTCGTCGAGCACAAGCCGGAGACGATCCGGATCGCCGACCACGTCGTCGACCTCGGCCCCGGCGCGGGCACCGACGGTGGCCGGCTCTGCTACACCGGCAGCGTCGACGGCCTGCGCGCGTCCGGCACGCTCACCGGCCGCCACCTCGACCACCGGGTGACCCTCCGGGACCAGGTCCGCACGCCCACCGGGCACGTCTCGATCACCGGCGCTCGCCTGCACAACCTGAAGGACGTCGGCGTCGACGTCCCGCTCGGCGTGCTGACCGTGGTCACCGGGGTGGCCGGGTCCGGGAAGTCGTCGCTGATCCACGGCTCCCTGGCCCACCGCGACGACGTCGTCGTGGTCGACCAGTCGGCGATCCGCGGGTCCCGCCGGTCCAACCCGGCGACCTACACCGGCCTGCTCGACCCGATCCGGGCGGCGTTCGCCAAGGCCAACGGCGTCAAGGCGAGCCTGTTCAGCGCCAACTCCGAGGGCGCCTGCCCGAAGTGCAAGGGCCTCGGCGTGATCTACACGGACCTGGCGATGATGGCCGGGGTCGCGTCGGTCTGCGAAGAGTGCGAGGGCAAGCGGTTCACCCCGAAGGTGCTGACGTACGAGCTGCGCGGCAAGAACATCAGCGAGGTCCTGGCGATGTCCGTCGCCGAGGCGCGCGAGTTCTTCGCGGGCGGCACCGCGCGGACGGTCCTCGACCGCCTCGCCGACGTCGGCCTCGGCTACCTGACCCTCGGGCAGCCGCTGACCACGCTGTCCGGCGGCGAGCGGCAACGGCTCAAGCTCGCGATCCGGATGGCCGAACAGGGCTCGACGTACATCCTCGACGAGCCGACCACCGGGCTCCACCTCGCCGACGTCGACCAGCTGCTGGCGTTGCTCGACCGGATCGTCGACGCGGGCAACACGGTGATCGTCATCGAGCACCACCAGGCCGTGATGGCCCACGCCGACTGGCTGATCGACCTCGGCCCCGGCGCCGGCCACGACGGCGGCCGGGTCGTCTTCGAAGGCACCCCGGCCGCGCTCGTCGCGGACGCCTCGACGCTGACGGCCCGCCACCTGCGCGAATACCTGGGGAAGCCGTGAAGCCGACCGGACTGCTCGAGGTGACGGCGGTGCGCCGGGTGACGCCGCGCGTCGTGCGCGTCACCTTCACCGGCGACGGCCTGGCCGAGCTGGAGGCGTGGCCGGACCAGCAGCTCAAGCTCCTGTTCCCGCCGCCGGGCCGCCCGGTGCGGCTGCCGCCGGCCGACGACGACGTCATGCGCTGGTACCAGGCTTACCTGGCGATCCCGGCCGGCGAACGCCCGGTGATGCGCAGCTACACGGTGCGCTCACGGGACGGTGACACGATCGACGTGGACTTCGTGCTGCACACCGGCCACGCGGGCCCGGCCACCGCTTGGGCCGCGCGGGCGGCGGTGGGGGACGTCCTCGGCCGGTACGGGCCGGACCCGGCGTACCGCCGTCCACTGTCCACAGCGGACGGAGTGCTGTGCGCGGGCGACGAGACGGCGATCCCCGCCGCCGCGTCCATCCTGTCCGAAGTGGACAATTCGGTGGTCTTCCTCGAGGTCGCGGACGCGGCGGAGGAGCAGCCGCTGCCCGGCGTCCGGTGGCTGCACCGGGACGGCGCCGAGCACGGCAGCCGGCTGCTGGAGGCGGTGCGCGGGACGGCCCTCCCGGAAGCGGCGTGGCTGGCCGGGGAGGCGTCGACGGTCCGTGCGCTGCGCCGCCACCTCGTCGAACGCGGTCTGCCCAAGAGCGCCATCGAGTTCACTGGCTACTGGCGGCGCAGCCTGACCCAGGACGACGCCCCGACGCCGGACGACCTGGCCGACGCGGCGGAAAAGCTGGAAGACTCGGCGGGGTGGACGGGGAGCTGACGGCAGCGGGCATCGACCCGGCTTCGGTGGTGGCGGCCGAGGACCTCGGCGGCGGGACGTACAACCGGGCGGTCCGGGTGACGCTGGCGGACGGACGGCGGCTGGTGCTCAAGATCGCGCCGTCCGGGCCCGGCCTCACGTACGAGCACGACCTGCTGGCGACGGAGGCGGAGTACTACCGCCTGGCTTCCGGGCCGTTGCCGACGGTGGTGGGTGCGGGGCCGGGGTTCCTGCTGATGACGGAGGTGCCGGGGACGCCGTGGAACCGCGCGCCCGGCACCGGCCCGCACCTGCGTGCGGAGCTGGGCGCCATCGTGGCACGCCTGCACGAGACGACCGGCGACGGCTTCGGCTACCTCCAGGACCCCCTGCACCCGACGTGGTGCGCCGCCACGAGCCCCTGCTGGCATCGGTCACGACACCGGTGCTGGTCCACTTCGACCTGTGGCCGGGCAACATCCTGGTCCGGGACGGCCGGGTGTCGGGCATCATCGACGCGGAGAGGGCGTTCTGAGGCGACCCGGCGGCGGAGTTCGTCTCGCTGACGCTGTTCCACGAACCGGACGAGCCATTTCTGGCGGGATACGGCACGGGCGCCTTCGACGCCCCGGCCCGGCGGAGGCTGACGTTGTACCGGGTTACCTGGGCCTGAGCGGTTCGTCTCGGCGTGACTGGCGGAGAACCTGGCCGCCTTGGGATGACGTCGCGAATCCGCCAGCCCGCCGATGCCGCGCGCCGTTAGGGTCGCGGACATGCCGAGCCGCGACATCGTCGAGAACGCCTGGAAAGCCTTCGCCACCCACGACGCGGACCGGATCGCCGCCGTCTTCACCGAGGATGCGGAATGGCTGGCCCCGCCGGGCAACGCCACCGCGGTCGCCCTGGGCGGCCCCTCGCACCTCGTCGGCCGGCCGGCGATCGTGCGGTTCCTCGCCGAGGACTTCCCGCGCTTCTTCGCCGGCGACGTCACCGTGACCTTCCACGGCTTCCACGCGGACGGCGACCGGGTGGTCGTGGAGGAGACGATGACGGCCACCCTGGCCAACGGCAACCACTACGCCAACGACTACTGCTTCGTCTTCGAACTCCGCGACGGGCGCATCCACCGCGTCCGCGAGTACATGGACACCGCCCGCGGCCACCGCATGGTCTTCGGCGAGGCCGCCGTCACCACGTGACCGGCAGGCTGTGCACGCCGTACACCAGCATGTCGTCCTTGAAGGACAGCTCCTCCATCGGCACCGCGAGCCGCAGTCCCGGGATGCGGCGGTACAGCGTCCCGTACACCACCTGCAGCTCCACCCGGGCCAGCGTCTGACCGAGGCACTGGTGCACGCCGTACCCGAACGCCACGTGATGGCGGGCTTCGCGCGTCACGTCGAGGCGGCCGGGATCGTCGAACACCGCCGCGTCGCGGTTGGCCGCGTCGCCCGCCGCGATGATGCCTTCGCCCGCGCGGATCGTCTCGCCGCCGATCTCGATGTCCTCGGTCGCCACGCGGCGGCGGCCCGTGTGCGTGATGTCCAGGTAGCGCAACAACTCCTCGACCGCGCGGCGCAGCACGTCCGCGTCCCCCGTGCGCACCAGCTCCAGCTGCGCGGGGTGCGCCAGCAACGCCACCGTGCCGAGGGCGATCATGTTCGCCGTCGTCTCGTGGCCGGCCACCAGGAGCAGCTGACCCGTCGACGCCACCTCTTCGGCCGTCATCTTCCCCGTCGCGTACTGCGTGACCGCCAGCTTGCTCAGCACGTCGTCACCCGGGTCGGCCACCTTCCGCTCGACCAGGCCGCCGAGGTAGGCCAGCAGTTCTTCGGTGGCTTCCACCGCCTCTTCCGGCGTCGCCGTCCTCGACACCATCACCTTCGTGATGTCCTGGAACAGTTCGCGGTCTTCGTACGGCACGCCGAGCAGTTCGCAGATCACCAGCGACGGCACCGGCAGCGCGAACGCCGGCACCAGGTCGACCGGCTTCGGGCCGGCCAGCAGCCCGTCGACGAGGTCGTCGACGATGCGCTGGATCGCCGGGCGCAGCGCCTCCATCTTCTTGACCAGGAAGTCGCCGGTCAGCAGCTTGCGCCGGGCCGCGTGCTCGGCGCCGTCCATGGTGATGAACGACTTCGCGCGGTGGCGGCGGGCCGCCGAAGCCGCGCTCTGGTGCGGGTAGCCCGGGTGGTCGGAGTCGGCGCTGACCCGCGGATCCCGCAGCAGCGCGCGGACGTCGCCGTAGCGCGTCACCAGCCACGGCGTGCTCCCGTTCCACAGCCGCACCCGGGACACCGGGGGCAGCTCGGCGAGTTCGGCGGGCGGGTCGAAGGGACACCGCCGGGTCATCGGAAACGCGGGCACGCCGTCCACCGGACACCTCCCGGAGCCGTCGGAAATTTACGTAGCTATGCTAAGCATCTTCCCGCGACCCCGCCACCGTCCGATCAGGCGAACACCAGCGACACCAGCTCGTCCACGAACGGCTCCACCAGCTCGGCCCCGGTCCGGTTCAGCGCGCTGTGGAACAACGCGACCCGGCCGTGCGCGCCGACGAACACCACCGCCGCCGCGCGGCCCGGGGTCACGCGCAGCTCGCGGCCCGCCTCGACGCAGCGCTCGAAGCCCGCCGTCAGCCGGTCGATCACGTCCAGCAGCGGGCCCGTCGGACGGGTGCCGGGCTCCAGGTCGGACGCGCCGTTCGCGAGCATCAGCCGGTAATGCCCCGGATTCTGCATCGCGAACGCGCAGTAGGCGTGAATCTGCGCCCGGATCCGGCCGACGGGGTCGGTTTCGCCGATTGACTCCTCCGCCGCGCGCATGGAATCGGCCAGCCGCGCGTATTCGTGGTCGAGCAGCCCGCGAACCAATTCCGCACGGTCGGAAAAATGCTGGTAGATGCTCGCCGGGGCGATGCCGACGGCGCGGGCGACGCCGCGGATCGTCAGCCCGTCCTCGCCGCCGAGCTCGGCGAGCAGCCGGCCGGCCGCGGCCAGGATCTCGCCGCGCAACCGTTCGCCTTCGCCCCAGCGGTTTCTCGTCCGTCCCATTCCGGCTTCGACGCGTTCCGCCACCCGCCTATTCATACGCCCGCGCCGGAGACCCCGGTATTCCGGGGTCGGCGAAAACGCCTTCAGGAAACCAGCGCGGGGTACAACCCGGTGAGATCTCCGGCGAGCCCGGCCCGCACGTTCCGGCTGACGTCGTCGGCGAGCACCTCGAACCGGCCGTCCTCGACGCCGTCCAGGGCCAGCCCCGCCACGACCGCCGGATCGACCTTGGGACCGTCGACGTCCTTGGCCATGTCGGTGTCCATGTACCCGACGTGCAGCGCGGTCACCTGCGTCTTCTGCGGGGCCAGCTCCAGGCGCAGCGCGTTGGTCAGCGACCAGGCCGCCGACTTCGCCGCGGAGTACGCCGCGACCCGCGGGGCGGTGAACCAGGAAAGCACCGAAAGCACGTTCAGCACCGCGCCGCCGCCGTTGCGCTCCAGGACCGGCGCGAACTCGCGCGTCACGGCCAGGGTGCCGAAGAAGTGCGTGTCCATCTCCAGCCGGATGTCCTCGATGGACCCGCCGAGCAGCGACGCCCCGGTCGACGAGCCGGCGTTGTTGACCAGCAGCGTGACGTCGCCGGCCAGCGCGGCGGCTTCCCGGATCGACTCCGGGTCGGTGACGTCCAGCTTCAGCGGGACCACCCCCGGCAGGTCGATCGACTCCGGATTCCGCGCGGCGGCGTACACCTTGGCCGCACCCCGGTCCAGCAGTTCCGCGGCGAACCGGCGGCCGAGGCCCCGGTTGGCTCCGGTGACCAGCGCCACCGCACCCGAAATCTCCATGACGAACTCCTCTCGCACCTGGCTTGCTCGTTGCAAGCTAGCTGAGGACGACACTACGACGTAGACTTGCTTCAAGCAAGTCAGGTCGAAGGGATCACACGATGAGCCGTCGCATCACCTGGGCGGACGCCGCCTGCCCGATCGCCCGCGCCGCCGACGTCCTCGGCGAGCCGTGGACGCTGCTGATCCTGCGCAACGCCACCGCGGGCACCACCCGGTTCGAAGACTTCCGCGCCCAGCTCGGCATCGCCGACAACGTGCTGACCACCCGGCTGGCCAAGCTCGTCGACCGCGGCCTGCTGACGAAGCTGCCCTACCGCGACGGCGGCCGCACCCGCCACGAGTACCGCCTCACCCAGGCCGGCTCGGACGCGTTGCCGGTGCTGCACGCCCTCGGCACGTGGGGACACACCCACACCTCCTCGGAAGCCGGGCCGACGACGCTGGTCCACACCCGCTGCGGGCAGGCCACCCGGCCGGGCGCGAAGTGCGACGCCTGCGGGAAACCCCTGGCCAGGGGCGATCTGGCGTGGCGCGGATCCTGGCTGGGCGAAGGCGAGATCCCGCTGGCCGATCCGGTCGGCTGAGCCGAACGGCCCCAAGCCGGTACGAAAGTCGGGTCACAAACGCCGGGCGATTCCGTAAGTTCGACACCCAGCGCGCGCAGACCCGGTAAATTCCCCACGGCAAGGAGTCGTCCCGATGTCCAGGAAGTACCTGCTGCCCGGAGCTGCCGCCGCCCTGGCGATGATCGCGACCCCGCTGACGGCCGGCCCGGCCTTCGCGGCCCCGGAAGCGGCCACGATCGTCTACTACGACACCTCGGACGCCCCCAGCTTCCGCGACGTGATCAACGCGGGCGCGGCCCACTGGAACGCGGCGGTCTCGAACGTCAAGCTCCAGGAAAGCTCCTCGGGTGCGTCGCTGCACTACACCGAGGGCAACGACCCGCGCGGGTCGTACGCCCAGACCGACGGCCACGGCAGCGGCACGATCTTCATCGACTACACCCAGGCCCAGCAGTACGACCAGACCCGCATCGCGGCCCACGAAACCGGGCACGCGCTGGGCCTGCCGGACCACTACGAAGGCCCGTGCTCGGAACTGATGTCCGGCGGTGGCCCCGGCCCGTCCTGCACCAACGCCGACCCGAACGCCCAGGAGGCGTCGCAAGTGGAATCCCTGTGGGCCAACGGCTTCACCGGCGCCCGCAAGGCCGCCTCCCGCGTCTACGAAGTCACGATGCCCGTGCGCTGACGGGCTTCACGCGGGTGCCAAGGGGCATCACGCGTGATCGGGGCCGCATCGGCGTGCTGCCCCTGGATCACGCGTGATGCCCCGGGGCGCACGAGCCGCTCACCGCAGCCCGCCGATCACCGGCCGACGGCCGCGGCCGGGCCGCCTTCCGCGCCGCCGGACAGGCTAGGTTCGGGGACATGCTCACCACGCTGGCCGTCGAGAACTACCGCTCGCTGCGTGACCTGGTGCTGCCGCTGTCCGGCCTGACCGTCGTCACCGGGCCGAACGGCAGCGGCAAGTCGAGCCTGTACCGGGCACTGCGGCTGCTGGCGGACGCGTCCCGCAACGGCGCGGTGGCGGCACTGGCCCGGGAGGGCGGGTTGCCGTCGACGCTGTGGGCCGGCCCGGAGAACGGCGTCCGCCGGGGCACCACACGGGTCCAGGGCAAGGTGCACACGAAGGCCGTCGGGCTGCGGCTCGGCTTCGCGGGCGACGAGTTCGGCTACGCGCTCGACCTGGGCCTGCCGGTACCGGGCGCGACGCTGTTCAACCTCGACCCGGAGTTCAAGCGGGAAGCGGTCTGGTCGGGCCCTTACTTGCGGCCGGCCGCGTTGCTCGCGGACCGCGCGGGCCCGTCGGTGCGCACGCGCGTGACGTCCGGGGCGTGGGGCGACGAACGGTTCAAGATCCGGTTGACCGACAGCATGCTGAGCGAGTTCGCGGACCCGCGGGCGTGCCCGGAGCTGGTGGTGCTGCGCGAACGCATCCGGTCGTGGCGGTTCTACGACCACTTCCGCACGGACGCCGGCGCCCCGGCCCGCCAGCCCCGCATCGGCACGCGCACGCCGGTGCTGTCCCACGACGGCGCCGACCTCGCGGCGGCCCTGCAGACGATCATCGAGGTGGGCCGGGCCGCGGAGCTCGAGGACGTGATCGACGCGGCCTTCCCGGGCTCGACCGTGGAGGTGCGCCGCTCCGAGGACGGCCTGCTGTCGGTCGAGTTCCGCCAGCACGGCCTGCTGCGCCCGCTGTCGGCCGCGGAGCTGTCGGACGGAACGCTGCGGTTCCTGCTGTGGGTGGCGGCCCTGCTGACCCCGCGCCCGCCGGAGCTGCTGGTGCTGAACGAGCCGGAGACGAGCCTCCACCCGGACCTCCTCCCGGCCCTGGCGACGTTGATCGCCACGGCGGCGAAGGAGACCCAGCTGGTGGTGGTGTCCCACGCCCGGCCCCTGATCCGCGCCCTGGCCGAGGTGACCGACGTGGGCACGGTCGAGCTGGAGAAGGAGTACGGCGAGACGAAGGTGTCCGGCCAGGGCCGTCTGGACCGCCCGTCCTGGCACTGGCCGGCCCGCTGACCCCCGTACCCAGCGGGCCGACACGCGTACCCAGCGGGACGACACGCGTACCGGAACGGACGACACGACGAACCCCGGCCCGGAGGGCGTGTCGTCCGGCCATGTACGCGTGTCGTCCGGGTGGGTACGCGTGTCGTCCGGGTGGGTACGCGGGTCAGCGGCCGCCGGTGCTTTCGCGGATCTCCAGGGCGAACGGGGTCTGGATGTCCTGCGGCGGGGACGTCTTGTCGCCGGTGATCCGCCGGTGCACGAGGTCCACCGCGGCCTCCGCCAGGGCCGTTTTGTCCGGGGCGATCGTCGTCAGCGACGGGAGTGAGAATGCGCTCTCTTCGTTGTTGTCGAAACCCACGATCGCCACGTCCTCCGGCACCCGCAGGCCCAGCTCGGCCACCGCGCGCAGCGCGCCGATGGCCAGCAGGTCGTTGAAGCAGAACACCGCGTCCGGCGGCGAAGGCAGGGCCAGCAACGACTTCATCGCCGCCGAGCCCACCGAGCGGTGCCACTTCTCCGCCGGGGCCACCAGAGCGTCCGAATAGGACAGGCCCGCCGCGGCCAGCGCCGCCCGGTAGCCGGCCAGGCGCTGCGACGACGTCCCGCGGGAGGGATTCCGGCCGATCGCCGCGATGCGTGTGCGCCCCAGCGAGGCCAGGTGGGACACCGCCGTGCTCGCGGCCAGGACGTTGTCGATCGCCACGTGGTCGATCGGCACGTCCACCGCGTGCTCGCCCAGCATGACCAGCGGGATTCCGCCCGGGTCGGCCGGGAAGTCCGCCGCCTCCAGGGCTTCCGGGTGGACCAGGGCGCCGTCGACCAGGTGCGGCCCCAGCGACGAAAGCGTCTCCCGCTCCCGCGGCCGCGTCCCCTGCGTCTGTTCGATCAGGACGCTCCAGCCGCGCTTCTGCGCCGCCGTGATCACCAGGCCGGCCAGCTCGCCGAAGTACGGGATGGACAGCTCCGGCACCATCAGCGCCAGGAAGCCGGTGCGGCCGCGGCGGAGGTTGCGCGCCCCGACGTTCGGCCGGTACCCGGTCGCCGCGAGGGCTTCTTCGACGCGCCGCCGGTTCTCCGGCTTGACGAAGGCGTAGCCGTTCACGACGTTCGACACCGTCTTCACCGACACTCCGGCAAGCGTGGCGACGTCCTTGAGCGTCACGGTCACGGGCGGTCCCTTCAGAGAGTGAGCACGAAGTGTAGCCAACGGCTGCCGGTTTACAACGTTGTTCCAACGATGTAAAAAGTACCCCAAGGCTCCCGTGGTGACCCCGATCACCCCGGCGAGCGGGCCACCAACGACGCTGCCCGAGGAGTCGACGTGCTCTTGCCCTCCCGTCCCCGACTGGTCCTGGTCACCGCGGCCGCCGCCGCGCTGACCCTCACCTCCTGCACCGCCCGGGAAGAAAGCCCCGCGGCGCCCTCCAGCGGCGGCGGACCGGCCGCCAGCGCCCAGTCCGCCGCGCCGTCCGCCGACGGCTGCACGCTCCAGAAAACCGGTTACCCCAAGGTCGACCTGAAGACCGCGGTGGTGGGTTTCTCCCAGTCCGAAAAGGAGGCCAACCCCTTCCGGATCACCGAGACGCAGTCCATCCGCGACGAAGCCGCGAAGCTGGGTATCGGCAACCTGCTGGTCACCAACGCCCAGAGCGACCTGAACCGCCAGATCAGCGACATCAAGTCGATGCTCGACCGCGGTGCCCAGCTGCTGATCGTCGCGCCGTTGAACTCCGACGGCCTGCAGCCCGCCCTCGACGCGGCGAAGGCCAAGAAGGTCCCGGTCGTCACCATCGACCGCAAGGTGACGTCCCAGCCGTGCACCGACTACCTGACCTTCATCGGCTCGAACTTCGTCGAGCAGGGCAAGCGCGCCGCCCAGGAGACCGCGCGGGTCACCGGCGGCACCGGCAAGGTCGCGATCCTGCTCGGCTCGTCCGGCAACAACGTCACCACCGACCGCACCAAGGGCTTCAAGGACGAGCTCGCGAAGACGCCGGGGCTGTCCGTGGTCGCCGAGCAGACCGGCGAGTTCGACCGCTCCAAGGGCCAGGCCGTGATGGAGCAGCTCATCCAGAGCCACCCGGACATCACCGCGGTCTACGCCGAGAACGACGAGATGGGCGTCGGCGCGGTCAACGCGCTGAAGACGGCGGGCAAGGCGCCCGGCAAGGACGTCAAGATCGTCTCCATCGACGGCACCCGCAACGCCGTGCAGCTCATCGTCGACGGCAGCTACAACGCGGTGATCGAGTCCAACCCGCGCTTCGGCCCGCTGGCCTTCCAGACGCTGCAGAAGTTCGCCGACGGCGAGGCCATCCCGCCCAGCATCGTCATCACCGACGACCAGTACGACGAGACGAACGCGGCGCAGAAGGTCGGGAACTCCTACAAATGACGGCCACCACCGAAGTGCGGACCGCACCGGTGCTCGAGGTGACCGGGGTGACCAAGCGGTTCCCCGGCACCCTCGCGCTCGACGACGTCAGCTTCGCGCTGGCCCCGGGCGAAGTGCACGCGCTGGTCGGCGAGAACGGCGCCGGCAAGTCCACGCTGATCAAGGTGCTCACCGGCGTCTACCAGCCCGACGAGGGAGAAGTGCGGCACCTCGGCGAGCCGGTGACGTTCAAGCGGCCGATCGACGCCCAGCGCGCCGGGATCTCCACGATCTACCAGGAGGTCAACCTCGTCCCGCTGATGAGCATCGCCGGCAACGTCTTCCTCGGCCGCGAGCCGCGCACGAAGGCCGGCCTGGTCGACTGGTCGAAGATGTACGCCGACGCCCGCGAGCTGCTCAAGGGCTACGGCATCACCGACGACGTCAAACGGCCGCTGCACACCCTCGGGGTCGGCGCCCAGCAGATGGTCGCCCTCGCCCGCGCGGTGTCGACCGACGCCAAGGTCGTCATCATGGACGAGCCGACGTCCTCGCTGGAACCGCGCGAGGTCGAGACGCTGTTCGAGGTGCTGAACCGGCTGCACGCCCACGGCATCGCGATCGTCTACGTCAGCCACCGGATGGACGAGCTGTACCGGGTCTGCGACAGCGTCACCGTGCTGCGCGACGGCCGCGTCGTCCACAGTGGACCGCTGAAGCCGCTGCCGCGCATCGAGCTCGTGTCGCTGATGCTCGGCCGCGAGATCCGGCAGATCCGCGAAGAGGGCGTCACGGCGTTCGGCGAGGAGCACGACGTCGAGCGCGAGCCGCTGCTCAAAGCCGAAAACCTCAGCGGCATGCGGAAGCTGCACGACGTCTCGGTGAGCATCCGGCCCGGCGAGGTCGTCGGCCTGGCCGGGCTGCTCGGCTCGGGCCGCAGCGAGACGGCCCGGGCCATCGTCGGCGCCTTCCCCCTCGACGGCGGCAGCGTGCTGCTCGCCGGGAAACCGCTCAAGAAAGGCCGGATCGCCCAAGCGATGCGGGCCGGGATCGCGCTGCTGGCCGAGGACCGCAAGACCGACGGGATCATCCCGAACCTGTCCGTCCGCGAGAACATCGTGCTCGCCGCACTGCCGGCCCTCTCGCCGTTCGGCCTGGTCAGCAAGGCCAAGCAGGACCGGATCGTGCAGGTCTTCATGGAGCGGCTGCGGATCAAGGCGGCCAGTCCCGAGCAGAGGGTGTCGGAGCTGTCCGGTGGCAACCAGCAGAAGGTGCTGCTGGCCCGCTGGCTCGCCACCGGCCCGAAGATCCTGCTGCTCGACGAGCCGACCCGCGGCATCGACGTCGGCGCGAAGGCCGAGGTCCAGGCGCTGATCGACGAACTCGCGCAGGAAGGGCTCGGCGTCCTGCTCATCTCGTCCGAACTGGAGGAACTGATCGACGGCTCCGACCGCGTGGTCGTCCTGCGCGACGGCTCGGTGGCCGGCGAACTGACCGGCGACCGCATCACCGAAGAGAACGTCCTGACGGCCATCGCGGCGGAAACCACCGGGGGTGACAACGATGTCCACGGCCACCCTTGAGCGCGCGAAGGTCACCGCGTGGCTGCAGAACTACGGCGTCTACCTGGCCGTCGTCGTGCTGCTGCTGTTCAACGTGGTGTTCACCGAGAACTTCCTGTCGGCGGCCAACTTCCGCACCCAGCTGGTGCAGGCGGCGCCGGTCTGCATCGTCGCGCTCGGCATGGCGCTGGTGATCGGCACCGAGGGCATCGACCTCTCGGTCGGCTCGGTGATGTCGATCGCCGCCGCGCTCATCCCGCTCTACCTGGGCGCGGGGCCACTGACGGCGATCATCGTGGCCGTCATCGCCGGGATCGTCTCCGGCCTGTTCAGCGGGTACCTGGTGGCCTACCTGGGCATCCAGCCGATCATCGCGACCCTCGCCCTGCTGGTCGGCGGCCGCGGGCTCGCGCTGGTCATCGCGCACGGCCAGCTCGTCCAGCTGCACAACCGGGACTTCCTCGAACTCGGCACCGGTGACGTCCTCGGCGTCCCGATCATGGTCGTCGTCGCGGGTGTCCTCGCCGTGCTGGCCGGGCTGGTCGTCCAGCGCACGACGTTCGGGCGGCACCTGGTCGCCGTCGGCGGCAACCGCGCGGCGAGCACCCTGGCCGGGCTGCCGGTGAAACGCGTGCTCGTCGGCGTCTACGTCATCTCCGGGGCGCTGGCCGCGGTGGCCGGCGTGCTGGCGACGTCGAGACTCGGCGCCAGCGACCCCAACGACCTCGGGCTGCTCATGGAACTGTCCGCGATCACCGCGGTCGTCGTCGGCGGCACGCCGCTGACCGGCGGCCGGGTCCGCGTGCTCGGCACCGTGTTCGGTGCGCTGCTCATGCAGCTCGTCCACGCCACCCTGATCAAGCACAACCTGCCGGACTCGACCGCGCAGATGGTCCAGGCGGCCATCATCGTCGTCGCGGTCTACGTCGCTCGCGAGCGGAGCAGCCGATGACCGCAACGCAGACCACGGAACGCAACGCCGCCTTCGCCGGAGTCCTGCAACGCCAGGGCGCGGCCGTCGTGCTCGTGCTGGGCATGGCCGCGGCGTGGTTCGCCTTCCCCCGCTTCGGGTCCGCGGACAACCTGCGGGACCTGGCGCTGCAGAGCTCCTTCCTGGCAGTGATCGCGCTCGGGATGACCTTCGTGATCATTTCCGGGGGCATCGACCTGTCGGTCGGGTCGAACTACGCGCTCGGCGGTGTCCTGGCCGCGTACGGCGCCCAGTACGGGCTGGTCGTGGCGATCCTGCTGCCCCTGGCGGTGTGTTCGCTGATCGGGTTCGTCAACGGCGTGCTCATCGCGCGCACCGGGATGGCGCCGTTCATCGTCACGCTCGCGTCGCTGCTGTTCGCCAGGGGACTGCTGCTGGCGCTGACGTCCGAAGGGGCGACGACGTACAAAGTGGACGCCGGTTCGGCGTTCCTCTGGCTCGGCCAGGGCACGATCTTCGGCATCGGCGTCCCGGTGTACCTGACGCTCGTCCTGTTCGCCCTCGGCGGGCTCCTGTTGCGCCGCACGCGCTTCGGCCAGTCCGTGTTCGCCATCGGCGGCGCCGAGCAGTCGGCGATGCTGATGGGACTTCCGGTGGCCCGCACCAAGATCGGCCTCTACACGCTCAGCGGCGCGCTCGCCGGCGTTGCGGGCATCCTCACCGCCGCCTACCTGCAATCCGGCGTCACGGTGATCGGTGTCGGCACCGAACTCGACGCGATCTCCGTCGTGGTCATCGGCGGCACGCTGCTCACCGGCGGCGCCGGGACGATCATCGGCACGCTCGTCGGCGTGCTGCTGCGCACGCTCATCCAGAACGTCATCAACCAGATCGGCACCCTCGACTCCAACTACCAGACCGTGGTGAGCGGGGCCTTCCTGCTCGTCGTCGTGGTGATCCAGCGCCTGCTCGCGCGCTCCCGTACCCGCTGACCCCTGTCCCCTACCAGGAGGTTCGACGATGCTCCGCCCCGCCCGCCTGGCCGCCGTGCTGGCCCTGGCGCTCACCGGACTCGCGGTGCCCACCGCGAACGCCGCGGCGCCACCGCAGTGGCAGCGGCTCGCGCCGCCGCTGTCGACGCCGTGGACGAACGACGTCTCCCCCACCAACGCCCTGCCGGACTACCCGAGACCGCAGCTGACCCGCGCGAAGTGGCAGAACCTCAACGGCGTCTGGGAATTCTCCTCGGCCAAGCCCGGGGAGGCCGCGCCGGTGGGCAGGACGCTGGGCGAGCGGATCCTGGTGCCGTACCCGGTCGAGTCGGCGCTGTCGGGGATCATGCGCCACGAGACGAACATGTGGTACCGGCGGACGTTCCAGCTGCCGCGCGACTGGCGGGGCCAGCGCATCCTGCTGCACTTCCAGGCCGTCGACTACGACACGACGGTGATCGTCAACGGCAAGACCGTCTCCCGGCACACCGGTGGCTACGACGCCTTCTCGGTCGACGTCACCGACGCCCTGACCACCGCCCGCGACCAGGAGCTGATCGTCGGCGTCGCCGACCCGAACGACCAGGGCGGGCAGCCGATCGGCAAGCAGCGCCAACCCGGTGACGGCATCTTCTACACGCCGTCGTCGGGCATCTGGCAGACCGTCTGGATGGAACCGGTCGCGTCCGCGCGCATCGACCGCCTGGACGTGACGCCGGACCTCGGTTCCGTGACGGTGACCGCGGTCGTCGGCGGGCCGGTGAAGCAGCGCGTCGAAGCGACGGCCTACGACCACGGCCGCCCGGTCGGGCGCGTGTCCGGCGACGCGAACAAGCCGTTGAAGCTCAAGGTGGACCGGCCGCACCTGTGGTCGCCCGACGACCCGTTCCTGTACGACCTGCGGGTGAAGCTCGTCCCGTCGGGCGACGAGGTCGGCTCGTACTTCGGGCTGCGCACGGTCGGGCTCGGCAAGACCGCCGACGGCAAGCAGCGGATGCTGCTCAACGGCAAGTTCGTCATGCAGGTCGGCCCGCTCGACCAGGGCTTCTGGCCGGACGGCATCTACACCGCGCCGACCGACGCCGCGCTGAAGTTCGACCTGGAGCAGGAGAAGGCGCTCGGCTTCAACATGGTGCGCAAGCACATCAAGGTCGAGCCGGACCGCTGGTACTACTACGCCGACAAGCTCGGTCTCCTGGTCTGGCAGGACATGCCGGCGATGAAGGACGACGTCGAGCCGTCCGCGGCTTCGCGCGTCAACTTCGAGTCCGAGCTGAAGCGGATGATCGACCAGCACCGCAGCTTCCCGTCGATCGTCAGCTGGGTGCCGTTCAACGAGGGCTGGGGCGACTACGAAGTCGGCCGCATCGCCGACCTGGTCAAGTCCTGGGACCCGACGCGGCTGGTGAACGCCGAATCCGGCGTCAACTGCTGCCGGTCCGAACCGGACAGCGGCAAGGGTGACGTCTACGACGACCACACCTACACCGGCCCGGGCACCCCGGCGCAGAGCGGCACCCGCGCGGCGGTCGACGGCGAGTACGGCGGCCTCGGCCTCAAGGTCGCCGGGCACGAGTTCGACCCGGCGGGCAGCTTCGCCTACGAAATGGAACCCGACAGCGCGACGCTGACCCGGCGCTACGGCGAACTCCAGCAGCGCCTGCTGCTGGTCGCCCAGCGGTGCGGGGTGTCCGCGGGTGTCTACACGCAGACCACCGACGTCGAGAAGGAGGTCAACGGCTTCTTCACCTACGACCGGCAGGTGAAGAAGATGGACTTCGCGGCGGTCCGCGCGGCGAACCTCGCGGTGATCAAGGGGGCCACCGGCGCCCCGGTGTCCGGTCCGTCCGTTCCCGCCGGAACGCCCGGGATCGACGGCATCGCCGCCTACCCCTTCGACGAGAACGTGGGCACGGTGGCCGAGGACGTCGTCGGCAGCCACGACGCCACGCTCGTCGGCGGCGCGTCCTGGACCGCGGGCAAGAGCGGTTCGGCACTGGCCACCAACGGCTCCGGCCAGTTCGCCGACACCGGCGCGGCCCTGGTGAACACCGAAGGCAGTTACAGCGCGGCGGCGTGGGTCCGCTTCAACGCGGTCGGCGACGGCTTCCAGACGATCGTGAGCCAAGACGGCGACAGCAACAGCGCGTTCTTCCTGCAGTACTCGGGCGCCGACCACCGGCTCGCGATGAGTTTCGTGGGCACGCGGGCCCTGGCGCCCACGGCTCCGGAAGCGAACCGCTGGTACCACGTCGTCGGCGTCCGCGACGCGGCTTCGGGCACGCTCAAGCTGTACGTGGACGGTCAGCTGGCGGCCACGAAGAGCGTCTGCCTCGGCGAAGCGTCGACGGGCCACACGGTGATCGGCCGCGGCAAGTACGGCGGCGGCCCGGTCGACTTCTTGAACGGGGCGGTCGACCAGGTCCACGTCTACGACCGGGCCCTGTCCGATTCGGACGTGAGCGCGTTGTACTCGAGCGGGAAGTAGGAAACCAACCGGACGGCCCGGGGACCGCGGTCCCCGGGCCGTCCTTCACCCTTGCCGGGCGACCATTGCGCCGCGGCTACCGGTCGGTCGACGCCTTCGCCCCGGTCTCGCGCCGCGACTTGACCCGGTGGTAGCTCCAGCCCAGCAGCGCGAACAGGATGATCGAGGACAGGATCAGGCTCGACCCGGTGCTCCAGCCGCTGAACGGCAGCGACTTCACCGTGCCCCAGACGATCCCCGCCGCCAGCAGCGCCAGCCCGGCCAGCACCGATCCGGCGATCCGCAGCGGCGACGACACGCTGTCCTCGGCCGCCTTCATCGCGCGGTCGCGCACCGGGTCGACGTACTTCTCCAGCGCCGGGAACTCCGAGGCCAGCACCAGGAGCCCGGCGAGCACGAGCAGCAGCCCGGGGCCGGGGAGGACGAGCAGCACCACGCCGACCACCAGCAGGACCGCACCCGCCACGGTGATCAGGATCCGCTTCGCCTGCTTGCCGATGCCCACTGGGCGTCTCCCCTCGTCTTCCCCGATTGTTCCTGGTCGCGGCGCCGCGTGCCACTCGCCAGGACCCGGGCCCTGGCCGCGGCCACCGTCAGCCCCGCCAGCGCGGCCACGCCGAGCGCGGCCACGAGCCCCGGCCAGACGTAGAGCACCTGGGCGTAGGTACCCCGCCGTCCGGCGAATACCCACCCGAGCAGCTGCGGCAGGAACACCAGCGGGACGAGCGGCAGCAGCGGCGGCGCGACCCGCCACCACCGGGGCTTCCGCCCGGCCCGGCGGACGCCCAGGACGGCGAGGCCCACCACGAGCAGCGCCAGGGCGCCGAGCACCCGGTCCGCGACCACCCCGGCGGGCAGGGCCGGCTCCGGCGTGCCGCCTTCCAGCAGGCTCGCGAGGCCCTGGGCCAGCAGCTCCGCGTCGTTGTCCAGGGCCAGCCCGGTGTTCGCGAGCACGGCGACGCCGTACCCGCCGGGCAGCAGCACCTGCGCCGCGGTGTGGGTGAACAACTCGCCGGTGTGCGACGTCCGCCCGTCCCGGACGCGCCAGCCCAGCGCGTAGTCGCGTCCGGGCGCGGGCGTGTGGGCGGTCCGGACCGATTCCGGGGTCAGCACCCCGCCGCCGTCCTGCTGCGCCCGCAGCCACTTCGCCAGGTCCGCCGCGGTGCTGAGCACGCCGTGACTGCCGCCGGTGAACCAGTCCGGTTCGGACGCCGGCACCTCGATCCCGAACGCCCGGACGTACCCCTCGGTCCCGGACGGCGGCGCGTCCACGGCGGTGCTGCCGGTCATCCCCAGCGGCCGGAAGAGGTGCCCGGCGAGGTGGTCCGCGAACGGTTGCCCGGCCACGACCTCGACGATCCGCGCGGCGACCTCGTAGTTCGGGTTGTGGTAGTGGAACGTGGTGCCCGGCTCGCCGGCGAGTTCCGCGTCCTTCAGCCGGGCCACGGCCTCGGCGAGGGTGTGCGGCTGCGGCAGGGTCAGGTCGGGGAAGGCGGAGTCGGCCATCCCGGACGTCTGGTCCAGCAGCATCCGGACGGTGATCTTCGCGCCGCGCGGATCGGCGAGCCGGAAGTCGGGCAGGTACCGCGTCACGGGCTCGTCCAGCCGCAGCCGGCCGGCTTCGGCGAGCTGCAGGACGGTGAAGGCCGTCATGGACTTGCTCACCGACGCGATCGGCAGCCGGGTCTCCGCGGTCAGCGGCGCGCCCGCGGCGTCGTGGCCGTAGCCGGCGGTCCGGACCACTTCGTCGCCGTGGGTGATCGCGACGGCCGCGCCGGGGAGGCCGGTGTGGTCCAGGTAGGCGCGGACGTAGCTGTCGATGTCCGGGCGCGGGGCCGCCGCGGCCGGGGTCGCCGTGGCCGTCAGGAGGGCCGCCAGCGCGAGGAGAAGCCTGATCATGGGGTGAAGGTAGGCAGCGCGGGGTGGCGGCCGCCGCTGCCGGACGACCGGGACGACCCCTTACTTTCGGCACCTTCCCGTGCTTTACTCAATCCATTGGTTGATAAACCAAATGGTTGACCAGGAGGTGCGGGCGATGCCCGGAGTGGTGGCGAGTTTCTGCATGTCGCTCGACGGATTCGTGGCCCGGCCCGACGACAGCGTCGGGCCGCTCTTCGACTGGTACCGGGCCGGGGACGTCGAGCTGCCGATGATCGGCTACCCGATGACGTTCCGGGTCGCGGCGGCGAGCGCGGAGTACCTGGGCACGTTCCTGGATTCGGTGCGCCACAGCGCGTTCGTGTGCGGCCGCCGCGTGTTCGAGTACACGCACGGCTGGGGCGGCCGGCCGCCGGGCGGCGGCACGGCGTTCGTCGTGACCCACCGCCCGCCCCCGGCGGACTGGCCCGCCGACCACCTGGCGCCCTTCACGTTCTGCCCGGACGTCGCGACCGCGGTCGAGCAGGCCCGGTCGGCGGGCGACGGAACGGTCGGCGTTTCCGGGCCGTCGATCGCGCAGCAGTGCCTGGAGCTCGGGCTGCTCGACGAGCTGCGGATCGACCTGGTGCCGGTGCTGCTCGGCGAAGGGGTGCGGTACTTCGGGCACCCCGACCTCGGGAAGTCCGAGCTGGAGCAGGTGGAAGTCGTTGCCGGACAAGGGGTCACCCATCTCCGGTACCGGGTCCACCACCCGTGACCGCCTTACTCGGCCGCCAGCAACTGCTCGAACGGAACGAAATCCGGCTCGCTCGAGGCGGCGACCCGCCCCGAGGCCGACGAAGCCAGCTCCGCCCCCGCCTTCTCGATCCGCCGCTGCAACGCCCCCGAAGCCTCGCCGCTGCCCCAGTCCGACGATGCCGCGTACACGCCGGTGGCCACCGGATCCGCCTTCAGGTACCCGAACAACGGCCGCAGCTGGTAGTCCAGCACCAGCGAATGCCGTTCCGTGCCGCCGGTGGCCGCGAGCAGCACCGGCTTGCCGACCAGCGAATCCGTGTCGAGCACGTCGAAGAACGACTTGAACAGCCCGCTGTAGCCGGCCGTGAACACCGGGGTCACCGCGATCACCGCGTCCGCGCCGGTCACCGTCTCGATCGCGGTGCGCAGCTGCGGGCTCGGGAAGCCGGTCAGCAGGTTCTTCGTGACGTCCAAGGCGATGTCCCGCAGCTCCACCACGGACACCGAGACCGGTTCCCCGGCCGCGGCGACGGTCGCCGCGGCCAGGCGGTCGGCGAGCAGGCGGGTCGACGAAGGCACCGACAAGCCCGCGGTCACCACTGCGAGCTTCATACCGTCGCCTCCACCGCGGCCGAAGCCGCCGCCTTCAGGGATTCGTGCGTCGGCGCGTCCGGCACGTGCGCCGGGCGCAGGGCGTCGAGTTCCTTGCGCAGCACCGGGACCACGTGCTCGCCGAGCAGGTCGAGCTGTTCCAGGACGGTCTTCAGCGGCAGGCCGGCGTGGTCCATCAGGAACAGCTGGCGCTGGTAGTCGCCGAAGTGCTCGCGGAAGGTCAGCGTCTTGTCGATGACCTCCTGCGGGCTGCCCACGGTCAGCGGCGTCTGATCGGTGAACTCCTCCAGGGACGGCCCGTGCCCGTACACCGGCGCGTTGTCGAAGTACGGCCGGAACTCGTTCCACGCGTCCTGGGACTTGGGCCGGATGAACGCCTGGCCGCCCAGGCCGACGATCGCCTGGTCCGCCGAGCCGTGGCCGTAGTGCTCGAACCGCTGGCGGTAGAAGGAGATCAGCTGCTGGAAGTGTTCCTTCGGCCAGAAGATGTGGTTGGCGAAGAAGCCGTCGCCGTAGTACGCGGCCTGCTCGGCGATCTCCGGGCTGCGGATCGAACCGTGCCACACGAACGGCGGGACGCCGTCCAGGGGCCGCGGGGTGGACGTGAAGCCCTGCAGCGGGGTGCGGAACTTGCCGGACCAGTCGACGACGTCCTCGCGCCACAGCTTGCGCAGCAGCGCGTAGTTCTCGATCGCGAGCGGGATGCCCTGGCGGATGTCCTGGCCGAACCACGGGTAGACCGGGCCGGTGTTGCCGCGGCCCATCATCAGGTCGACGCGGCCGTCGGCGAGGTGCTGCAGCATCGCGAAGTCCTCGGCGATCTTCACCGGGTCGTTCGTGGTGATGAGCGTCGTCGACGTCGAGAGGATCAGCTTGGACGTCTGCGCCGCGATGTGGCCCAGCATCGTCGTGGGCGACGACGGGACGAACGGCGGGTTGTGGTGCTCGCCGGTCGCGAAGACGTCGAGGCCGACCTCTTCGGCCTTGAGCGCGATGCGGACCATCGCCTTGATCCGCTCGTGCTCCGTCGGCGTGGTTCCGTTCGTGGGATCGGTCGTGACGTCGCCCACCGTGAAGATTCCGAACTGCATGACCTGCTCCCTTCGCGAGCACCATCTTATATGCGCGTTCAACTACTTCCAAGCAAGAGATATTCCGGCCGTCAGGCGTCCGAGGGGCACCGGCTAAGGTCGGGGGCATGGACGCGGAGCTCGCTCGGCTGGGTTTGGCAGAACGTTCGGTACGACTACTCGCCGGTCGCGACATCTGGGCCTCGATCACCCCCTTGCTCGCCCCGCGCCGGAACCTGGTGGCCGCCTTCGGTCACGTCGGGCCCGGCGCGGCGGCCCTGCTGCCCTTGCAACCCGGCGACACGCTGATCACGGACGCGAGCCTGGACACCGTGCTGTCCGGCGCGACGAGCCCGCACGCGCTGCTGCACTGGGTCAAGGCGGGCGTGATCGTGCACTCGCTGCGGGGCCTGAACGCGAAGCTGGTGATCGCGGAGGACGACCCGTCGTTCGTGGTGGTCGGCTCGGCCGACGTCACCGCCGCCGGCCCGCGGCAGCTGTTCGAGGCCGTCACGCTCTCGCACGAGCGGCACACCGTCGAGGAGGCCCAGGAGGCCTGGCTCGAGTGGTGCGACCTCGCGGGCCCCTCGCTGACCGCGGGTGACCTGGAGCCGCTGCTGGAGCAGTACGGCGCGGGCAAGCCGGTCACGGCCCGCCCCGCGGCGGCGACCCGGACCGCGGCGGCCCCCGCCCGGCCGGTGGTGACCAGCCGCCCGGTGACCCCGGTCCGCCCCGCGGCCGCGACGCCACCGCCCTCGCCGGTCCGCCCCGCGGCGCCCGCGCCGTCGCCGGTCCGCCCGGCCACGCCGCCCGCGTCGCCGGTGCGCCCGGCAGTGTCCGATGCCCCCGCCGCCGCTTCCCCCACGCCGGGCGCCCCGGCCACCGGGTCTCCGGCGCCGTCGCCCGCCGAGCCCGCCCGCCCGGCGCAGCCGGAGGCGGGTTTCCCGGCCGCCGAGGGCGGCGCGCCCGAAACCACGGCCGCCGCCACCGAGCCCGCCACCGCGGAACCGGTTGCGGCCGAGCCGGAAGCCGCCGAAACCGCCGAAACCACCGACGTGCCGCGCCCGTCGTGGCCGCGCCCGGCCGAGCTCTACCTGGTCAGCCTGGTCGAAGGCGGCGAGCCGTCCGCCGAGGCGGAGTACCGCCTGGAAGAGCTGTCCCGCGAGTACACCCACCCCGGCGAAGACGGCGAATCGCCGTTCCGCGTCGAGCTGTTCTGGGCCGACGACGGCCAGGGCCAGGACCCGCCGCGCACGCTGCGCGCGGGCGTGCACGTGATCCCGGTCTACAGCCAGAAGCAGGGCCGTCCCCTCGTCGGGTCGCGGATCGAGGCCCCCGGGCTCGTCCTGCAGGCGCACGTCGACGAGTTCGCCTACCCCCGCCGGACGTACTGCTACGTGCTGACCCGGCAGTCGGCCGCCAAGCCGGCGTTCGGCGACCTCCGCAAGGCCCTCGCCGCGATCGGCGAGAAGCCGAACTTCCGGAACAGTTTCCAGGTCCCGCGGAAGATCGAAGCCCTGCTGGGCCTGTGGCCCGACCTGGGCTACGACCCCCGTTAGGGGGCGGCGCACGCCACTCCGGGAGCGGGAGCGCGCGAAAGTTGTCGGGGGTGGCGGATATCCTGCACTACGGTGCAGGCGAGTCCGCACCACCACCAGCACTTTCGCGAGCCACGATCCGGGAGAACGACCCTGTGACTGCCGAGACCTTGTACGGGGCCGACGACCTGACGCATCTCGAGGGTCTCGAAGCCGTCCGCAAACGACCCGGGATGTACATCGGCTCCACCGACAGCCGGGGCATCAACCACCTCTTCTCCGAGGTGGTGGACAACTCGACGGACGAGGGTGTCGCCGGCCACGCGACGAAGATCGTCGTCACGCTGCACGCCGACGGCAGCGTCCAGGTGGACGACGACGGCCGCGGCATCCCCACCGGCACCCACGCCAAGTCCGGTCTGTCCGGCGTCGAGCTGGTGCTGACGCGGCTGCACGCCGGCGGCAAGTTCGGCGGCTCCGGCTACAAGACCTCCGGCGGCCTGCACGGCGTCGGCGCTTCGGCGGTCAACGCGCTGTCGCACCGCTTCGACGTCACGGTGAAGCAGGACGGCAAGGTCCACCAGATGTCGTTCAAGCACGGCGTCCCGGGCACGTTCGACGGGCCGGGCCCGAAGGCGAAGTTCACCCGCCGGTCCGGGCTGAACGTCGTCGGCAAGATGAAGCGCGGCGAGCGCAGCGGCACGTCCATCCGCTACTGGTACGACGCGCGCTACTTCGAGTCCGGCGCGGCGCTCGACGTCGAAGGCGTCCGGTCGAAGCTGCGCAACACGGCGTTCCTCGTCCCGGGCGTCACGTACGTGCTGCGCACCGCGATCGAAGACACGATCAACGAAGAGACGTTCCACTTCCCGAACGGCCTGGCCGACATGGTCGACTTCCTCACGCCGTCGGGTGAGAAGCCGGTCTGCGGCACGCTGCTGATCACCGGCGAAGGCACGTACAAGGAGAACGCGGCCGACGCCGCCGGCGTCATGCAGTCCAATGTGGAGCGCCACGCCGAGGTCGAGGTGGCGCTGCGCTGGGGCACCGGCTACGAGCGCACGGTCGAGTGCTTCACCAACACGATCCGCAACGTCCACGGCGGCACCCACCGCCGCGGCTTCGACCGCGCGATGGCGAAGGCGTTGCAGGAGGCGATCTCCAAGACCCGCGGGCTGCTCAAGCCCAAGGAGGACATGCCGACGATCGAGGACGTCCTCGAGGGCATGACGGCCGTCATCCACGTCCGGCTGCCGGAGCCGCAGTTCACGTCGCAGACCAAGGACGAGCTGTCCACCGCCGGCATCACCCGCGTGCTGCAGGGCATCGTCGACAAGCACGTCAAGGCCTGGACCGAGGATCGCAAGACGAAGTCCGAGGCCAAGGTCGTGCTGCAGAAGGTGGTCGACGCCTCCCGCGTCCGGCTCACCCAGAAGCAGCAGAAGGACGCCGCCCGGCGCAAGACCGCCCTCGAGGGCGCGGCGATGCCGCCGAAGCTGGTCGACTGCCGCACCACCGGCGTCTCCCGCAGCGAACTGTTCCTGGTCGAGGGTGACAGCGCGCTGGGGTCGGCGCGGATGGCGCGCGTGTCGGAGTACCAGGCGCTGCTGCCGCTGCGGGGCAAGATCCTGAACGTGCAGAAGGCGTCGCTGGGCGACACGCTGAAGAACGCCGAGATCGCGTCGATCGTCCAGGTGCTCGGCGCGGGCACCGGGCGCACGTTCGACCTGACGACCATGCGCTACGGCCGGGTGATCCTGATGGCCGACGCGGACGTCGACGGCTCGCACATCCGCACCCTGCTGATCACGCTGTTCGCGAAGTACATGCGCCCGGTGATCGAGGACGGCCGGCTGTACGCGGCGATGCCGCCGCTGCACAAGCTCGTCACGAAGGGCCGCAACCCGGAGACGCACTTCACGTACACGCAGCAGGAGATGGAGGCGAAGTTCGCCGAGCTGGAGAAGGCCGGCAAGAACATCGTCACCCCGGTGCCCCGGTTCAAGGGTCTCGGCGAGATGGACGCCGACGAGCTGTGGGAGACCACGATGAACCCGGCCACCCGCTCGGTCCGCCGCATCACCATGGACGACGTCGAAGCCGCCGAGGGCGCGCTGGAACTGCTGATGGGCGAGAAGGTCGAGCCCCGGCGGAACTGGCTGGTCGCCTCTTCGGACCGGATCGACCGCGAAGCCATCGACGCTTAAGTTTTCTCAGCTACCAAGGAGTTCTGCCGTGGCACGCCGCAAGGGCCCCACCACCAAGGTCGATCCCAGCGCGTTCGACTCCCCCGGTGCGCACGTCTTCGACAACTCGCTCAAGACCGAGATCGAAGACTCCTACCTGGAGTACGCGTACTCGGTCATCCACTCGCGCGCCCTGCCGGACGCGCGTGACGGGCTGAAGCCGGTGCACCGCCGGATCCTGTTTTCCATGCACGAGCAGGGGTACCGGCCCACACACGCGTATGTGAAGTCGTCCCGCGTGGTCGGCGACTGCTTCGTCCGCGGCGCACTGGTCTCCACCCCGGGCGGACTGCGGCCGATCGAAGAGATCGAACTCGGCGACCAGGTGCTCGACCGCCGTGGTGCCGCCGTGCCGGTCACCGAGGTCTACGAGAACCCGGTGTCCGCACTCGTGCGGGTCACGTGGTCGAACGGGCACACGATGCTCGTGACGCCGGGCCAGCGGTTCCGGACGTTGGCGGAAGACTCGAGTCTGACGTGGACGGACGCCCGCGACCTCGCCGGCCGACAGACTGTTGCCTACGGGAGCGCACGCCGCGAAAACCGTTCGACGGGCGGAGATCGCTACGCCTACCTCCTCGGCTTGATCACGGCCGAAGGGTTCGCGGTCGACCGCAACCGCGACGCGGACGGCCGGGTCCGGATCCACATGTGCGACGTGGAGCCGCTCGACGCGGTGTACGCGTGGGCAACGGCTCACGGCCTAGGCGTGTCGCGGGGGACGCGCACCGCGGCGAAGCCGAGTTGGCGCGACCAGCACATTCTCACTTTCGCCCGGCACGAAGGCCTCCTTGCGGCCGGTAGCCCGCTCAGCGACGCGAAGGTCGTCCCGGCGGAGGTTCTCGCGGACCGGTCGAGCTGGGCGCCGTTCCTCGCGGGCCTCCTCGACGGCGACGGCCACATCCGCAAGAACAACCGCGAGATCGTCTACGTCAGCACGAGCGAGACGCTGGTCCGGCAGGTCTACGCGATGCTCGCGGACCTCGGGATCCACGGTCACCACTGGACCAATCCGGAGACCGGCGGCCACAAGACCTTGCTCGGTCTCTCGGTCAGCGGATCCGACGCCGCGGCACTGGCCGGCATCCTGGCGCCGTGGATCACGATCGGCTACAAGAAGAGCGATCTGGAAAAGCTCACGGAGATCACCTACGGCTACGGCGGCAAGCAGGGCAACGACCGGCTGCCCAACAAGGTGGTCATGGCCGAGTTCTCCGCGGCCCACCTCGGCGGCGGCTGGTTCCGCGACACCGAAGGAACCGCCTTCCGCGCTTCGCTGTCCGCGGTGAGCGGGGCCAAGGTCCGCTACGGCAAGGACCGGCACGGCACCGCACTGGCCGATCGCTCGTTCCCGCTCGCGCGGGCGCACCAGGACGGCTGGATCGACAAGCTGCGCCGCATCGGTTCTCCGCTGGCCGACCGGCTGGACGCGCTGAAGGGGTTCTCGTTCCTCGAAGTGGTGTCGGTCGAGCCCGTCGAGCCGGACGTCACCTACGACATCCAGGTCGGCAGCGAAGCACACGAGTTCGTGGTCGAGGGGTTCGCCGTCCACAACTGCATGGGCAAGTACCACCCCCACGGCGACACCGCGATCTACGACGCGATGGTCCGCTTGGCCCAGGACTTTTCCCTCAACGCGCCCCTGATCGACGGCCACGGCAACTTCGGCTCCCCCGACGACGGCCCGGCCGCCAGCCGGTACACCGAAGCCCGCATGTCGCCCGAGGCGATGCAGCTGGTCGGCGAGCTCGGCGAGGACACCGTCGACTTCCGCCCGAACTACGACGGTTCGCTCGAAGAGCCGTCCGTGCTGCCCGCGGCGTTCCCGAACCTGCTGGTCAACGGCACCTCCGGGATCGCGGTCGGGATGGCGACCAACATGATCCCGCACAACCTCGGCGAGGTCATCGCCGCGGCGCGGTGGCTGATCACGCACCCGTCGGCGACGCTCGACAAGCTGATGGAGTTCGTGCCCGGCCCCGACCTGCCGACCGGCGGCAAGCTGCTGGGCCTCGACGAGGTCCGCCGCGCGTACGAGACCGGCCGCGGCGTGGTCCGGATGCGCGCGAACGTCGAGACCGGCCCCCTGGAAGGCAGCCGCGGGCGGCAGGCGATCACCGTCACCGAGCTGCCCTACGGCGTCGGGCCGGAGAAGGTGATCGAGAAGATCACCGACGAGGTCAACAAGTCCAAGCGGCTCACCGGCATCGCCGACGTCAAGGACCTCACCGACCGCGAGAACGGCACGCGGCTGGTCATCGAGTGCAAGGTGGGCGTCAATCCGCAGGCGTTGCTGGCCGACCTGTACCGGCTCACGCCGCTGGAGCAGTCGTTCGGCATCAACAACCTGGTGCTCGTCGACGGCCAGCCGCAGACCCTGGGCCTGAAGGAACTCCTGGAAGTCTTCCTGCGGCACCGCTACGACGTCGTCACGCGGCGCACGAAGTACCGCCGCCGCAAGCGCGAAGAGCGGCTGCACCTGGTCGACGGCCTGCTGATCGCGCTGCTGAACATCGACAAGGTGATCCGGCTCATCCGCGAAAGCGAGAACGCGCAGGCGGCCAAGGACGGCCTGATGACGCGCTTCAAGCTCTCGGAGATCCAGGCGACGTACATCCTCGACACGCCGCTGCGCCGGCTGACCAAGTACGACCGCCTCGAGCTGGAGTCGGAGCAGGAGCGGCTGCGCGAGGAAATCGCGGAGCTGACCAAGATCCTGGACGACGAGTCGGTGCTGAAGAAGCTCGTCTCGGCGGAGCTGGCGAAGATCGCGAAGGACTTCCCGACCGAGCGCCGCACCGCCCTGATCGACGGCGATCTGAAGGAGGTCCTGGCCGCGTCGAAGCCGTCGGGCCCCCTGGAGGTCGCGGACGACCCGTGCCAGGTGATCCTGTCGGCGACCGGCCTGGTGGCCCGCACCGCGGCCGAGTCCGAAGAAGCGACGGAGACGCGTCGCCGCAACGGCCGCGTGAAGCACGACGCGGTGGCAGCGCTGGTCCACACGACCGCGCGCGGGCAGATCCTCCTGGTGACCAGCCGCGGCCGCGCGTTCAAGACGGATGTCCTGCCGCTGCCGGTGCTGCCCGAGCAGGCAGGCACGGTCTCGCTGCGCGGCGGCATGGCGGCTCGCGAGCTGGTCCCCCTGGAAAAGGGCGAGACGGTGATCGGCATCGCGCCGCTGGGCGAACAGGCGGCGGGCTCCCCGGGCCTGGCCCTGGGCACGAAGGCCGGCGTCGTGAAGATCTGCGCGCCGGAGTGGCCGGTCCGCTCGGACGAGTTCGAAGTGATCTCGCTGAAGGACGGCGACGAAGTCGTCGGCGCCACGTGGCTGACGGACGGTTCGGAGACGCTGGCGTTCGTGTCGTCGGAGGCGTCGCTGCTGAAGTACGCGGCGTCCCTGGTCCGCCCGCAGGGCCTGAAGGGCGGCGGCATGGCGGGCATGAACGTCGGCTCGGGCTCGGTGGTGTTCTTCGGCGCGGTCCGCACGGACGACGACGAGCACGGCGAACCGCTGGTGATCACGGCAACGGGCCAGAGCGTGAAGGTGACCCCGTTCAGCGAGTACCCGGCGAAGGGCCGCGCGACCGGAGGCGTCCGGGCCCAGCGTTTCCTCAAGGGCGAGACGGCGTTGCGCGTGGCCTGGATCGGCCCCCGCCCGGCCGGAGCGGCCCGCAACGGAGACCCGGTGGAGCTCCCGGAGATCGACGTCCGCCGCGACGGCTCAGGCCACGCCCACCCGGGCCCGGACGTGGTCGGCCACCTCATCGAGCGCGACTGACGGTCGTGCGTGGCAAGGCGGGGAGAACCCGCCTTGCCACGCACGACCCGCTAGGCGACCTTGAACGACTGAGCGGCGCTGCCGCTGCAGGCCGCCTGGACCAGCTGGACGCTGTCCGCGGTGGACGATCCCGGCACGGTCAGGCACTTGCCGCTGTGGCGGGCGACGAAGTGGTAGTACCCGCTCCCCTCGGACACCGGCTGCCACTGCTGGTTGGCGCCGCCCGCGACGAGACGTGGGAGCAGGCCCGCACCGACAAG
>NZ_JBSFNC010000012.1:0-113534 GCF_053586895.1 Amycolatopsis sp. NPDC003731
AGCCAGCTGGACCTGCCGATCAGCCTGGCGTTCCTGCGCCGGTTCCCGTCCGAGGCCAAGCCCGCCTGGCTTTCCCCGTCGAGAATGGCGCACTGACTCAAGGCCCACAGCTACAGCGGCCGCCAGAGCGCCGCCGACCTCAACGCCCACCTGCGAGCGGCAGTGACCGGACACACCACCGGGCCCGCCGCCGAGGCCGGCGAAGTCATCGTGCTCACCCTCGTCGACCTCCTCAGCCACCTGCGCACCCGGCAAACCGACCTCGAAACACGCATCAAAGAAGCGCTGCTGGCCCACCCCGACGGCCCGATCTTCCAGTCCCTGCCCCGAGCCGGGACCGTCCGCGCCGCTACCCTGCTCGCCGAAATCGGTGACTGCCGAGCCCGCTTCCCCGACGCCCAAGCACTGGCCGCCGCCGCCGGAGTCGCGCCCTCAACCCGCCAATCCGGCAAACACCGCACCGTCGCCTACCGTCGCGGCTGCAGCAAACAGCTCCGCGCCGCACTCATCGACTGGGCCCAAGACACCCCACGCGCCAACGCCTGGGCCCACGACACCTACTACCGGGCCCGCCAACGCGGCTGCCGCCACCCCCACGCAGCACGGATCCTGGCCCAGGCCTGGGCCAGGATCGTCTGGCGCTGCTGGCACGACCACCAGCCCTACAACCCCGGCCTACACCGCCGACTCAACACCCTCCCCCAACAAGCCGCTTGACATAGGGCTCTCAGAAGAGCGCGCCCTGTTCGAAGTCCAGCAGGTACCGCTTGCGCTCGAGGCCGCCGCCGTAGCCGGTGAGCGAGCCGGTGGAGCCGACCACGCGGTGGCACGGGACGATGATGCCGATCGGGTTCTTGCCGTTGGCCAGCCCGACCGCCCGCGACGCCGCCGGCTTGCCGAGCCGGTCGGCCAACTGGCCGTAGGAGATCGTCGTGCCGTACGGGATCTTGCGCAGCTGGGCCCAGACCGACTGCTGGAACGGCGTGCCCACGAACGTCAGCGGGACTTCGAACTCGTGGCGTTGCCCGGCGAAGTACTCCTTCAGCTCGGTCTCGGCGCGGTCGAAGATCTCAGCACCGGGGTCGTGGGCGCCGAAGGTCAGCTCGTCCGGGCGGTGACGCTGGTCGACCATGTAGAGGCCGCAGAGCGTGGCGCCCTCGGCGACCAGCGTCAACGGGCCGCAGGGGCTGTCGACGACGGCGTGGGTGCGCATCGGTTCTCCTGTCGGTTTCATGCCGCGGGCATCCGGTTGATCGCGTGGTCACCGGTGGCCCACAGGTGCTGGGTGGCGTAAGCGCGCCAGGGGCGCCACGCCGCGGACCGGACGACGACGGCCGCCTGGCCGCCGAGGCCGAGGGTCTCCGCCGCGTACTTGATGCCGAGGTCGGTGGGGAGGAACGCGTCCGGGTCGCCGAGCGCGCGCATCGCGATGGTCTCGACCGTCCACGGCCCGAAGCCGGGCAACGCGCTCAACGCGGCCCGTGCCGCCTCCCAGTCGCTGCCCGCGCTGAGGTCCAGCCCGTCCGTCAACGCCTCGACCAGCCCGAGCAGCGTGCGACGGCGACTGCGAGGCATGGCCAGGGTTTCGGGGTCCAGCGAAGCCAGCGCCGCCGGGGACGGGAACAGGTGCGTCAGGCCGCCTTCGGGGTCGTCGACCGGTTCGCCGTGCGCGACGACGAGCCGGGCCGCGTGGGTGCGGGCCGCCGCCGTCGAGACCTGCTGGCCGAGCACCGCCCGCACGGCGAACTCGGCGCCGTCGACGGCCCGCGGGACCCGGCGGCCGGGCGCGGCCGCGACCAGCGGGGCGAGCAGCGGGTCGGTGGCGAGCTGCTCGTCGACGGCGACCGGGTCGGCGTCGAGGTCCAGCAGCCGCCGGCACCGGCTGGTCGCGGCGGGCAGGTCCCGGAGGTCGGCCAGGCTGAGCCGGCACGCGATGTGCCCGTCCTCGGGCCGCAGCGCGACGACGCCGTGGCCGTGCGGCAGCCGCAGCGTCCGGCGGTAGGCGCCGTCCCGCCACTCCTCCACGCCCGGCACGCCGGTGGCGACCAGGTGCCCGAAGAGGTTGTCCGGGCACAGCGGCTTCCGGTACGGCAGCCGCAGGACGAGCGCGCCGGGGGCCGCGGTGGGCCGGCCCTTCGCGCGCTGCCGCAGTTCGGTCGGCGAGAGCGCGAACACCTCGCGGACGGTGTCGTTGAACGTCCGGATGCTGCCGAACCCGGCGGCCAGGGCCAGCTCGGTCATCGGCAGCGTGGTCGTCTCGATCAGCGTCCGCGCGGTCTGCGCGCGCTGGGCCCGGGCCAGCGCCAGGGGTCCGGCGCCGAGTTCGGCGAACACCTGGCGTTCGACCTGCCGGACGCTGTAGCCGAGGCGGGCGGCGAGGCCGCGGACGCCTTCGGTGTCGACGATGCCGTCGGCGATGAGCCGCATCGCCCGCGCGACGAGGTCGGCGCGTTCGTTCCACAGCGGCGAGCCCGGGCTGGCGTCGGGGCGGCAGCGTTTGCACGCCCGGAACCCGGCCTGCTGCGCGGCCGCGGCGCTCGGGTAGAAGCTCATGTTCTGCCGCTTGGGCGGTACGACCGGGCAGCTGGGCCGGCAGTAGATCCGGGTGGTCAGGACCGCGCAGTAGAACCACCCGTCGAACCGGGCGTCCTTCGCCTGCACGGCCCGCACGCACCGTTCGAAGTCCTCATGCACCACGCCAGCATCGCGGACTCCGGCGGCCCGGGCTAGCGGAAAAGCGACATGGTCGTGGTCAGCCGAGCAGGGCCGCCAGCGCCGCCACGTCGATGCCGGTCAGGGAGTCGCGGAACACCCGCCGCTCCCCCGTCTCGACCTCGACGTCGTTGGGGACGACCAGTACCGTGCAGCCCGCCGCGACCGCCGAAGCCGTGCCCGGCGGCGAGTCCTCCACCGCGACGCAGCGCTCCGGCGAAACGCCGAGCAGCTCGGCCGCCTTGAGGTACGGGCGCGGGTGCGGCTTGTTCAGGCCTTCGACTTCGTCGCCGCACACGGTGACGTCGAAGAAGTCCCGGCCGATCGTGTTCAGCGCGAGTTCGGTCAGTTCGCGCTCGGTCGAGGTGACCAGCGCCGAGCGCAGGCCCGCCTCGCGCACCGCCGTCAGGGCTTCGCGGGCGCCGGGGCGCCACGGCAGCTCGTCGTCGAAGAGCCCGGCCGTGCGGCGGCGGATCTCCGCCCCCGTCGACGCGATCGCTTCCGGCGTGACCGGAAGGCCGACCACCTCGAGGAGGTAGGCCGAGGTGTCGTCCATGTTGGACCCGACGAGCGTCATCCGCTGCTCTTCGGAAAGCTTGCCGCCGAGGAACTCCGCTGTCTCGTAGAGGGCGACGTCCCACAGCTTCTCGGAATCGACGAGCGTGCCGTCCATGTCCCACAACACGGCGTCGAGACCGTCCACAGTGGATTCCCTCCGGATCAGGTGTTGAAGTACTTCGCTTCGGGGTGGTGGCAGACGATCGCGTCGGTCGACTGCTCGGGGTGCAGCTGGTACTCCTCGGACAGCTTCACGCCGATCCGGCCCGGTTCGAGGAGGGCGACGATCTTCGCCCGGTCTTCGAGGTCGGGACAGGCGCCATAGCCCAGGGAGAACCTCGCCCCACGGTAGCCGAGCTCGAAGAAGTCCTCGACGTCGTCGGGGTCCTCTGAGGCGACCGCCACACCGCCGGGAAAGGTCAGCTCACCGCGGATGCGGCAGTGCCAGTACTCGGCCAGTGCTTCGGTGAGCTGGACGCCGAGGCCGTGGACCTCGAGGTAGTCGCGGTAGGCGTCGGCCGCGAACAGCTCGTTCGCGTAGTCCGCGATCGGCTGGCCCATGGTGACGATCGTGAGCGGCACGACGTCGACTTCGCCCGAGTCCCGCGGCCGGTAGAAGTCGGCCAGGCAGAGCCGCCGGTCGCGCCGCTGCCGCGGGAAGGTGAACCGAACCCGCTCCGGCGCGTCGAGCGACGGCTCGGTGAGCACGACCAGGTCGTCGCCCTCGGCGACGCACGGGAAGTAGCCGTAGACGACGGCCGCGTGGGCGAGGACGCCGTCGGCGGTCAGCCGGTCGAGCCAGTACCGCAGCCGCGGCCGGCCCTCGGACTCGACGAGTTCGTCGTAGGTCGGCCCGGCACCGCCGCGGGCGCCCTTGAGCCCCCATTGGCCCATGAAGGTCGCGCGCTCGTCGAGCATCGCGGCGTAGTCGGCGAGCGCGACGCCCTTGACCACCCGCGAACCCCAGAACGGCGGGCTCGGCAGCGGGACGTCGGTGGCGACGGCCGAGCGCGCGGGCGGCGGCCCTTCGAGGGCTTCTTCCTCGGCCTTGCGGGCTTTGCGCGCCTCGGCGATCCGCAGCGAGCGTTCGCGGCGTTCCTTGCGCTCCTGACGCTTTTTCTCCGCGTCGGCGTCCACCAGCGGCGACTCCCCGCGCTTGGCGGCCATGATCGCGTCCATCAGCCGCAGGCCTTCGAACGCGTCCCGCGCGTACCGGACGTCGCCGAGGTAGAGCTCCGTCAGGTCGTTCTCCACATAGGACCGGGTGAGCGCGGCGCCGCCGAGCAGCACCGGCCAGCGCGCGGAGACGCCCCGGGAGTTCATCTCCTGGAGGTTCTCCTTCATGATCACCGTGGACTTCACCAGGAGCCCGGACATCCCGATCGCGTCCGCGCCGTGCTCGGCGGCCGCGTCGAGGATGGTCGTGATGGGCTGCTTGATGCCGAGGTTGACGACCTCGTAGCCGTTGTTGGACAGGATGATGTCGACGAGGTTCTTGCCGATGTCGTGGACGTCGCCGCGCACGGTGGCCAGCACGATCCGGCCCTTGCCGGAGTCGTCGCCGGACTCCATGTGCGGCTCGAGGTGGGCGACGGCGGCCTTCATCACCTCGGCGGACTGGAGCACGAACGGCAGCTGCATCTGCCCGGAGCCGAACAGCTCGCCGACGGTCTTCATCCCGGACAGCAGCGTGTCGTTGATGATCTGCAGGGCCGGCCGCTGCTCCAGGGCCGCGTCGAGGTCGTCGGTGAGGCCGTTGCGTTCACCGTCGACGATCCGGCGTTCGAGGCGTTCGAACAGCGGCAACGCGGCCAGCTCCTCGGCGCGTGACGCCTTCGACGACGCCGCGCTGACGCCCTCGAACAGGGCCATCAGCTCCTGCAGCGGGTCGTACCCCGGACGGCGGCGGTCGTAGACGAGGTCGAGGGCGACCGCGCGCTGGTCGTCCGGGATGCGGGCCATCGGCAGGATCTTCGACGCGTGCACGATCGCGGTGTCGAGGCCGGCCTGCACGCATTCGTGCAGGAACACCGAGTTGAGCACCTGCCGCGCGGCCGGGTTGAGGCCGAAGGAGATGTTCGACAGCCCGAGCGTGGTCTGGACCTCGGGGTGGCGGCGTTTGATCTCGCGGATGGCTTCGATCGTTTCGATGCCGTCGCGGCGGGACTCCTCCTGGCCGGTGGCGATGGTGAAGGTGAGGGCGTCGATGATGACGTCGGAGGTGCGCAGGCCCCACTTGCCGGTGATGTCCCCGATCAGCCGGGTGGCGATGTCGGCCTTCTTCCGCGCGGTCCGGGCCTGGCCTTCTTCGTCGATGGTGAGCGCGACGACCGCGGCGCCGTACTCGCTGACCAGGTCCATGACCTGGGTGAACCGGGACTCGGGGCCGTCGCCGTCCTCGTAGTTGACGGAGTTGACCGCACACCGGCCGCCGAGGCGTTCGAGGCCCGCGCGCAGCACGGCGACCTCGGTGGAGTCGAGCATGATCGGCAGCGTGGACGCGGTGGCCAGGCGCCCGGCGAGCTCGGCCATGTCCGCGGTGCCGTCGCGGCCGACGTAGTCGACGCACAGGTCGAGGAGGTGGGCGCCGTCGCGGGTCTGTTCGCGGGCGATCTCGACGCAGTCCTCCCAGCGGCCGTCGAGCATCGCGGTGCGGAAGGCTTTCGAGCCGTTGGCGTTGGTCCGCTCGCCGATCATCAGGACGCTGGCGTCCTGCTTGAACGGCACGGCCTGGTAGAGCGACGACACGCCGGGTTCGGGCCGTGGCCGCCGGGGCACCGGTGCCGTGTCCGCGACGGCCGCGGCGAGCTGCCGGATGTGTTCGTCGGTGGTGCCGCAGCAGCCGCCGACCAGGCCGACGCCGAATTCTCGGACGAACCCGGTCAGCGCCTCGACCAGGGCTTCCGGGCCGAGCGGGTAGACCGCGCCGTCCGGGCCCAGCTCGGGCAGGCCGGCGTTCGGCATGACCGACAGCGGCACCCGGGCGTGCTTGGCGAGCTGCCGCAGGTGCTCGCTCATCTCGGCCGGCCCGGTGGCGCAGTTGAGCCCGATGACGTCGATGCCGAGCGGTTCGAGCGCGGCGAGCGCCGCGCCGACCTCGGTGCCGAGCAGCATGGTGCCGGTCGTTTCGACGGTGATCGAAACGAGGATCGGCACGGACCGGCCCTCCGCGGCCATCGCCCGCTTGGCGCCGATGACCGACGCCTTCGTCTGGAGGATGTCCTGGGTGGTCTCGACGATCACCGCGTCGACACCGCCGGCGAGCAGGCCGCGGACCTCCTCGCGGTAGGCGTCACGCAGCGTGGCGAAGGGCGCGTGGCCGAGCGTCGGGAGCTTGGTGCCGGGCCCGACCGAGCCGAGCACGAACCGGGGGTGGCCGGGCGTCGCGAACTCGTCGGCGGTCTCGCGGGCCAGCCGGGCGCCGGCCTCGGCCAGTTCGAAGATCCGGCCGGTGATGTCGTACTCGGCGAAGTTGGCGAAATTGGCCCCGAAAGTGTTGGTCTCGACGGCGTCGGCGCCCGCTTCGAGGTACCCGCGGTGCACCGAGCGGACCACGTCCGGCCGGGTGACGTTGAGGATCTCGTTGCACCCTTCGAGACCGCCGAAGTCGTCCAGGCCGAGGTCGTGGGCCTGCAGGGCGGTGCCCATCGCCCCGTCGGCCACCAGGACACGCGAACGGAGGGCGTCGAGGAACGGTGACGACAGGCGGTCGGACATGCTGAACAGCGTAGAGCCGGTGGTCGTAGGCTGGTCCGGTGAGTGAGCCCGTCGACGAGACCCCGCGGCCGCCCGGCGGCCGCCCCGAACCCACCCGGCCGCTGATGGTGGTCGCCTTCGAAGGATGGAACGACGCGGGTGACGCGGCCAGCCGGGCGGTCGAGCACCTGCAGCTGAACTGGGACGCCACCCCGCTGGCGGAACTGGAGCCCGACGACTACTACGACTTCCAGGTCAGCCGCCCGACCGTCCGGATGGTGGACGGCGTCACTCGACGGGTGGACTGGCCGACGACGCGGCTGTCGGTGTGCCGCCCCGACGGCTTCGACCGCGACGTGGTCCTCGTCCAGGGCCCCGAGCCCAACATGCGCTGGCGCGCGTTCTGCGCGGAGCTGCTGGAGCACATCCAGCAGCTCGACGTCGCGACCGTGGTGACGCTGGGGGCGTTGCTCGCCGACACCGCGCACACCCGGCCCGTCCCGGTCACCGGAACGGCCTACGACAAGGACACGGCCTCGCTCTACGGCCTCGACCTGAACAACTACCAGGGCCCGACCGGCATCGTCGGCATCCTGCAGGACTACTGCGTGCAGGCGGGCATCCCGGCGGTGTCGATCTGGGCCGCGGTGCCGCACTACGTGTCGCACCCGCCGTCGCCGAAGGCGACCCTGGCGCTGCTGCACAAGCTGGAGGACATCCTCGACGTCGAGATCCCGCTGGGCGCGCTGCCCGAGCAGTCCGAGGAGTGGCAGCGCACGGTCAGCGAAATGGCCGACGAGGACGAGGAGATCAGCGAGTACGTCCGCAGCCTCGAGGAGCGCGGCGACGCCCAGAGCGAGGTCGCGGAGCAGGACGTGAGCGGCGACAAGATCGCCGCGGAGTTCGAGCGCTACCTGCGCCGCCGCGGCCGTGGCGGCGGGCAGGAAGGCTTCGGCCTGCGCTGAGTCACCGGCGCCAGCTGGTGGCGAACGCCCGCGCGGGGTTCGCCACCAGCATGGCCGTGACGACGTCGCCGCCGAGCCGCCGGGCCAGCCGTGGCGCGAGCGTGGTGAGCAGGTAGGCCGCGCCCGGCTGGAACCGGGCCGCGGCCGTCGTGGTGTCGCCGCCCAGCAGGATCCGCCCGCCGTGCCCGGCCTCGACGAGCGCTTCGAGGCCGTCGAAGAGCCGCTGGTCGGTGCCGTGGTTGGCCCGCGACGGGCCGTCGAAGCCGAGGAACACGCCGGTCTCGGCGATTTCCCGCTGCAGCGGCGCGTCCGGGTTCCGGTTCAGGTGCCCGAGGATCACCTTTCCGGGTGAAACACCGAGCTTGCCGCAGAGCAGGTCGACCGTCTCCAGGCCGGCCGTGCCCAGTTCGAGGTGCACGGCGATCGGCGCGCCGGTCTCCTCGTGGGCGACCGCGGCGGCGGTCATCGTCAGCCGGGCGTGCGCATCGATCGTGTGGAAGGCGCCGGCGACCTTGATCAGCCCGGCGCGCGGTGCGGCGGTCCCGGTCAGGTCTTCGACGAAGACGCCGGCGAGGTCGTCGACGAGCCGGCTCAGCGCGGCGGGCGCGTAGTGCTCGGCGCGGTGCAGACCGGTGGCGCCCACCAGGTGGACGCCCGTCTCCCGCGAGATCCGGGCGAGCTCCGGCATCCGGCGGCCGAGCCCGTGCGGCGTCCACTGGACGAGGGCCGCGCCGCCCGCCGCCTTGAAGTGGAGGACCTGCTCCATGGCCGGCTCCCGGCCGTCGAGCTCCTGGCCGGGCAGCAGCTTCGAGGCGAAGAAGAGGTGGTCGTGCGAGTTCGTCACGCCCAGTTCGGCCGGGTCGATGTCGCCCAGCACCGTCCGGACCTCGGGTTCCCCAGTCACGAGGCCGAGTGTAACGCCTAAGCCGTTACACTGGCGAGGTGTCCGAAGACTTCCGCCTCGACATGGGCGCACCCTGGCTCAACCTGCTGGCGACCCGCGGCCGTCACTTCGGCGCGCAGCCGGTCGAGCGGCTGCCGACGCCCGCGCGGCTGCGCGAGTGGCTCGCTCTTTCCGAGCTGACCCCGCTCGCCCCGGTCACGGACACCGACTTGGACCGGGCCCGCGAACTCCGCGAGACACTCCGGCCGCTGGCACTGGGCGCGGTCGACGGCCTCGCGCCGACCGCGGAGCAGGTCCGGGCCCTGGCACGGGCGCTTGCCCGGGAGCCGGTGCACCTGGCGGCGCTGGAGAGGCTGCACCGGAGCGCCCCGCCGACCGCCGCGGCCGCCTTGGCCCGGCTGGCCCACCAGGCCACGGACTGGCTCACCGGCCCCCTGCGGCACGACCTGCGGGCCTGCCCCGAGCAGGACTGCCGCGGGGTGTTCGCCGACCCGGGCGGCCGGCGGCGGTGGTGCCCGTCCCCGGCGTGCGCCAGCCGGGGGCGGGTGCGCGCCCTCAGGGAGCGGCGGCGCGAGGGATCATGACGGCCACAGGATGCGGCGCATCGGCACCGCACCCCGGGCCCGCTTGCGCCACTCGCGCGGATAACCCAGCGAGACCTCTTCGAACCGGACGCCGTCGGCCTCGGTGCTGCGCGGGATGTGCAGGTGCCCGTACACCGCGATCTCCGCGCGGTAGCGGACGTGCCAGTCCTCGGTCTTCGTCGTGCCGCACCACAGCGCGAACTCCGGCCAGTACAGCGGCGCGGTCGGGTGGCGGTGCAGCGGCCAGTGGGACATCAGGATCGTGCCGTGGTCCTCTCCGATTGCGTCGAGGCGCTCGGTGCTGATCTTCAGCCGGTCCGCGCACCACGCCTGGCGGCTGGGGTACGGGTCCGGGTACAGGAAGTACTCGTCGGTGCAGACCACGCCGGCCTCGCGGGCCTGGCGCAGGGCCTCCTCCAGGGACTTGCCCTCGGCCTCCGGGGTCCGCCAGCTGTAGTCGTAGAGCAGGAACAGCGGGGCGATCGTCAGCGGCCGCGGGCCGTGGGTCCAGACCGGGAACTCGTCCTCCGGCGTCAGGACGCCGATCTCGCGGCACTGCTCCACCAGGTACTCGTACCGGGCCTGGCCCCGCAGCTGGCAGTCGTCGTTCTTCGTCGTCCACAGCTCGTGGTTGCCCGGCACCCAGACGACCTTGGCGAACCGGCTGCGCAGCGTCTTCAGCGTCCCGATGGTGGCCTCGGCCAGCTCGGCGACGTCGCCGGCGACGAGCAGCCAGTCTTCGGGGGTTTCCGGGACGACGGAGTCGAGGATGGGGCCGTTGCCCTCGTGGGTCACGTGGAGGTCGCTGGTGGCGAACAGGTGCGGCACCCCTCCACCGTAACCACCGCGGCCAGGGTGGTTGCGCGAAACCTGCGGATCGCTTCGCGCCGGGCGCCGGCGGCATCACGTCCGCGCTCTACGACCTTGCCGACGCCGCCGCCCGGCAGGCCGGCTGCCGGGTCCATCCCCGGCGCGGGAGCAGCATCAGCAGCCCGGCGACGACGTAGACGCCGGCCTGGGCGTTCAGCAGGACGGCGGGCCCGGTCGTCGCGACGAGCGCGCCCGCCAGCAGCGCGCCGGCGGTCGTGCAGGCGGCCACGGCGGCGAACGTCGTGCTCAGCACCCGGCCGGCGCGCTCGGGTGCCACCGCGCTCTGGATCTCGGACAGCACCCCGGCGCCGACGGCCACGCCCGGCGCCCCGACCACGACGAACAACCCGACGTACAGCCCCAGCGCCGTCGTGACCAGCGAGAGGTTCCAGATCAGCGCGGACACCAGCCCGAGCCCGAGAGAACCCCAGCCCAGCAGCGCCGCCGGTGCGACGCGCCGCGCCACGGTGGCCAGGGCGAACCCGGCGGCCAGCCCGCCGATCGCCTGCACGCCCCGCAGCAGGCCCGCGTCGGCTTCGCTGCCGCCGAGCACGTCGAGGACGTAGACCACGAACAGCACCAGGAACATGCCCTGCGCCAGCGACGTGAACACCAGCGCGAGCCCGGTGCGCCGCAGCCGCGGGTTGTGCGTCAGCTCGCGCAGGCCGGCCAGCCAGGCGCGCACCACCGGTTCCCGCGCCGCCACCGGGGCCGGCGCGGCCACCCGGCGGAACGGCTTGGCCAGCAGGGCCGCGGCCACCACGAGGACGGCCAGGTAGCCGGTGATGACGTCGGTCAGCCCGCCGAAGCCCAGCAGGGCACCCCCGGCCCAGCCGCCGGCCAGCCGGGCGACACTGCCGTTCACGCTCATCAGCCCGTTGGCCGCGGTCACCTCCGCGACGCCGACCAGTTCCGGCACCAGCGCGTTGCGCGCGGGTTCGAACACCGACGCCAGCGCCGCCTGGGCGGCCATCACCGCGTAGACCACGGTGACGCCGGGCTCGGCCAGCAGCGGCAGCGCCACCACGGCGAGCCCGGCGCAGACGCCGAAGAGCACCGCGCGGCGATTCCACCGGTCGGCGACGACACCGGCGACCGGGCTCAGCAGCACCGCGGGCAGCAGCCCGAGCACGATGCTCAACGCCGTCGTCGCGGCGGAGCCGGTGCGCTGGAAGACGTAGACGGGCAACGCCACCTGCAGCATCCACTCGGCCGTCTCGCCGAAGAAGGCGGCCACCCACAGCCGTGCGAACGCCGGAATCCCCAGCAGCTGCTTCATTCCTCCGCCTTCCCCGAGTGTTCGATGCGCGGGAACGCCCGCAGGCCGACGTGCACCGGGCGCGCTTCGGCGGGGGCGTCCGTGCGGATGGCGCCGACGTACGGCCGGACCAGCGCGTCGATCGCCTCGGTCAGCCGGGTCAGCTCCGCCGGCGTGACGCGCAGCGCGTAGGTGGCCAGCCCGGTCGCGGCGCGCCAGGCCGGGTCGAGGTCGTCGAAGGAGTCCAGGTACCGCTGGGTCAGCTCCTGCTCGTGGCTCAGCTGCGCGCCGACCACGCCCAGCTGCGCGGCCCGGTGCGCCGGGTCGTCGGCGGGCTCCCCCAGCTCCAGGCCGACCTGCCGGGCGCGCCACGGCCGCTCCCGGCCGTCCTCGGCGTCGGCCCGCTCGACCAGGCCGTACTGCGCCAGCTGCCGCAGGTGCCAGCTGCAGTTGGACGCCGTCGAGCCGACCGCCTCGGCGCACTCGCTCGCGGTGCGCGGGCCGACCGCGGTCAGGTGGTTCAGCAGCGCCGACCGCAGCGGGTGCGCCAGCGCGCGCAGGAGCTCGACGTCCTCGATCCGCTTGCGCGGTGGCAGCCCGGCCATCGGTCGTCCAATCTGAAAGAAATATTTCGAAAGTGCTCTTTCATAGTTGGTCCCGCCTGCTGGTTTGTCAAGCGGCTCGGCTATCGTTCGCGGGGCAGTGACTGCACCGAGCAGTGACTGCGTCGTCACCGAGCCTTGGATGGACGTTGCCCGACCAGCGCGAACTCGCCACCGCCGCCGCCCTCGCCCTCCCCCGGTTCGTCGGGTCGACCGCGCTCTTCCACGCGGCGGTCGCCGAGCGGATGGCCGTCACCCCGACCGAGCTGCACTGCCTGCACCTGCTCCACGGCGGCGTCAGCGATTCGCCGTCCGAGCTCGCCCGGCTCCTGGGGATGAGCACGGGCGCGTTCACCCGGCTGCTCGACCGGATGGAGCGGCACCGGCTCGCCGAGCGCGCACCCGATCCCGCGGACCGCCGCCGGCTCGTCGTCCGACCGCTGCCCGACCGGATGGCCGAGCTCGCCGAGCTGTACGCGCCGATGGCCCGGTTCGTCGGCGAACGCCTGGCCCGCTTCGACCGCCGCCAGCTGACCGCCCTGCTCGAATTCCTCACCGACGGCACCGCGGCGGCCGAACGGTCGACGGCGGACCTGCCGGATGTGACCCAGGCCATAACCCGTTGACTAACTCTACGGTTGTTGCGTTAACCTGGTGCCACTATGAGGAACTGAACCGCGCCCATCCCGCTTGAGGCGGCACCGGTCGAGCCGACGCTCCCGCGTGCCACGACGCCCGGCGTGGATCCCGCTTTTCTTCCCCCAGGGCCCGGTGATCGCACATGTCTCCCGTTTTCCCGTTGCAGGCCAAGGACGTCGTCTTCGGCTACGGCACCCGCGTCGTCCTCGACGGCGTTTCCCTCACCGCGTCGGCCGGGCAGCGGCTCGGCCTGGTCGGCGAGAACGGCGCCGGCAAGTCCACCCTGCTGCGCCTGCTCGCCGGGCTCGAAGAACCGCGCTCCGGCGAGGTGCTCCGCGGCCCGGACGTCGGGTTCCTGCTGCAGGAACTCCCCTTCGCCCTGGACGCGACCTTCGCCGACGTGCTCGACGACGCGCTCGCCGAGATCCGCGCCGCCGCGGCCCGGCTCGACGAGCTGACCGCGGCCATGACCGACCGGCCCGACGACCCGGGCGTGCTCGAGGAGTACGGCCGGGTCCTGGAGTGGGCCCAGGCCCACGACCTCTGGGACGCCGACCGCCGCGCCAAGCTCGTCTGCGACGGGCTCGGCCTCGGCGGCGTCGCCCCGGACCGGCGGCTCGGGACGCTGTCCGGCGGGCAGCGGTCCCGGCTCGGCCTGGCCGCGCTGCTGATCCGGCAGCCGGAGACGCTGCTGCTCGACGAGCCGACCAACCACCTCGACGACAGCGCGATGGCGTTCCTGGAGCGTCACCTCACCGAGCTGACCGGGATCGTGGTGCTGTCCTCGCACGACCGGGTGTTCCTCGACGCCGTCTGCACCGACATCGTCGACCTGGACCCGGCCGCGGCCGACCGGCAGGCCGGCGGCGCGGTGCGCTACGGCGGCAGCTACACCGACTACCTCGGCCACAAGAAGGCCGAACGCGCGCGGTGGGAGCAGCGGTACGCCGAAGAGCAGGAGGAGCTGAAGGAGCTGCGGGAAACCGTCGCGGTCACCGCGCGGAACGTCGCCTACGGCCGCGGTCCGCGCGACAACGACAAGTTCATCCACCACTTCAAGGGCGCCCGCGTCCAGAAGACGATCTCGCGGCGGGTGCGCGACGCCGAGCAGCGGCTGGAGAACCTGGAACGCGACCAGGTCCGCAAACCGCCGGCACCGCTGCGGTTCCGGGCCGAGCTCACCGGCCGCGCGACCGGCGACGGCCCGGCGATCTCGGTGCGGTCGCTGGAAGTCCCGGGACGGTTGTCGTTGCCGCGGCTGGACGTCGACGGCTCGGCCCGGCTGCTCGTCACCGGCGGGAACGGCGCCGGGAAGTCGACCCTGCTGTCGGTGCTGGCCGGCCGGCTCGCCCCGGCGGCCGGAACGGTCCACTTCGGACACGGTGTCCGGGTCGGGCTGCTGGAGCAGGACGTCGTGTTCGCCGCACCGGAGCGGACCGCGGCCCGGGTGTACCGGGACGCGCTCGGCGAGGACGCTCCCCCGTTGAGCCGGCTCGGTTTGCTGGCGTCACGGGATCTGCGGCAGCCCGTCGGGGCGCTTTCGGTCGGCCAGCGGCGGCGGCTGGCGCTGGCGATCCTGCTGGCCGAGCCGCCGGACGTCCTCCTGCTGGACGAGCCGACGAACCACATTTCGCTGACCTTGGCGGAAGAGCTGTTCGCGGCCCTGGAGACGGCGCCGGGCGCGGTCGTCATCGCGTCCCACGACCGGTGGCTGCGGCGCGACTGGTCCGGCGACCACCTGGAACTGGCCGGAGGCCGGCCAGTATAGGGCGTTATACACGCAACCGGGCCCGGCACTCGCGGGAGTGCCGGGCCCGGTTGCGTCAGAGGGTGACGCCGAGGAGGGCGTCGACGGCGTCGCGGATCAGGCCGGGTGCCGTCGGGTCGGTGCCGGCGCGGCGCAGGGCCTCGTTCGCCCACGCGTCGATCGCTGCCAGGGCCTTCGGCGTGTCGAGGTCGTCGGACAGGTGGTCGCGCAGCCGCGTGACAGTGTCATCCGCCGCCGGTCCGGTCGCCAGGGAGACGGCTTCGCGCCAGCGCGCGAGCCGGGTTTCGGCTTCGGCGAGGAGCGCGTCGGTCCACGGGCGGTCTTCGCGGTAGTGGCCGGCGAACAGCGCGAGCCGGATCGCGCCCGGGTCGACCCGGTCGGCGCGCAGCCGCGACACGAACACGAGGTTCCCGCGCGACTTCGACATCTTCTCGCCGTCGAGGCCGATCATCCCGGCGTGCACGTAGTGGCGGGCGAACGGGCCGTCCTTGGCGACGGCCTCGGCGTGCGCCGCGCTGTACTCGTGGTGCGGGAAGATCAGGTCCGAACCACCGCCCTGGAGGTCGAAGCCCAGGCCGAGCCGGTTGACCGCGATCGCGCTGCACTCGATGTGCCAGCCGGGCCGCCCGGCGCCGAGCTCGGAGTCCCAGGACGGCTCGCCTTCGCGGGCCACGCGCCACAGCAGCGCGTCCAGCGGGTGCCGCTTGCCGGCGCGGTCGGGGTCGCCGCCGCGCTCGGCGAAGAACTTCCGCATGGTCGGCTCGTCGTAGTTCGACTCGTAGCCGAACTTCCCGGTCGCGGTGTGGTCGAAGTAGACGTCGGGGAACTCCGGGTCGTCCGCGCGGTAGGCGGCGCCGTTGGCCAGCAGTTTCGCGATGACCTCGACGATCTCCGGGATGCTCTCGACGGCGCCGACGAACTGTTTCGGCGGCAGTACGCGCAGGGCGACCATGTCCTCGCGGAACAGCGCCGTCTCGCGCATGCCCAGCACGACCCAGTCGTCCTGGTCGCGTTCGGCCCGCTCCAGCAGCGGCTCGTCGATGTCCGTCACGTTCTGCACGTAGTGGACGTCGTGCCCGTTGTCCCGCCAGACGCGGTTCACCAGGTCGAAGGCGAGGTACGTCGCGGCGTGCCCCAGATGCGTCGCGTCGTAGGGCGTGATGCCGCAGACGTACATCCGGGCGGTGGCGCCGGGCGCGGTCGGGCGGATCTGCCCGGTGGCCGTGTCGTGGAGCCGCAGCGGGCGGGGGGTGCCGGGGATGCGGGGCACGTCGACCGATGACCAAGTCTGCATACCTCGACTGTAAGGGCTGGTGCGTCACGCCTTCCCGAGCGGTGGGACGAGCCTCACGCGGGCGTAGGCTTCGATCGCCCGCGCCAGCCACGCCGGGAGCGCCGGATCGGCCCGCTCGGCCAGCGCCCGCTGCCGCGGATCGGTGACGTAGAGCCCGCCCATCGCCGCGTAGGCCGCGGCGGTCGGCTGCCAGAAGTGGCTGACGGACCGGTGGTGCTCGGCGACGGCGTCGAGCGCGGCGGGATCGTCCGGCGCCGCCCCGGACCGCATGACGGCGGCCAGCCGCCGGAACAGAGCCGCACTCCGGGCGGCGGCGTGCTCGTAGTCGGCGGCGGTGAGCCCCTCCTGGGCGGCTTGGGCCGTGTCGAACGCCACGGCGGCCCCCTCGCCGAACGTCTCCCGGTAGTGCCGCCGCAGGGCGGCACCGTCCTTCCGCAACCCGGCGAAGAACCGTTCGGGATCCTCGATCCGCGCCCGGCCGAGGTCCCCGAGCGTCTCCTCGACGGTCCCGATGACCCGATCGAGGCGGCGCCGCTCTTCTTCGAGCTGCGCCAGGTGCCCGCGCAGGGCGGTGGCCTCGTCGACGTGCTCGCCGAGCACGGCCCCGATCTCGGCCAGCCCGAGCCCGAGCCGCCGCAGCAGCAGGATGCGCTGCAGGCGCAGCAGCTCGAACCGGCCGTACCAGCGGTAGCCGTTCGGCGCGACCGAAGCCGGGGTCAGCAGGCCGATCGCGTCGTAGTGGCGCAGCATCCGCGCCGAGACGCCGGACGCCTTCGCGACCTGGCTGATCGAGTACTGCATCAGGCCAGCTTAGGAGGCGGCCTTCACACCCTGGCAAGTTTTGCGGCCCCGCCGGCAGCGCGGGCCCGGTGGGGCGAGCGCACCTCGCCGACCAGTGCGAACCCGCCGGGCACGAGTGGCCGCCACCGAGCCCCGACGCGCAGCCGACACACGTGAGCCGCCCGGGCGCTCACTCACGCAGGTGAGCAAACGCGCCGGCCCGGTGGGGCGAGCGCACCTCGCCGACCAGCGCGAACCCGCCGCGGCCACGAGCGACCGGGCCCGCCGCACCGCCGGCTTGCGTGGCAGCGCGGGCACTCCCTCAGCCGATCGAGCGACCGCTCCAACCCGCAGGGCAGCGCATCTCACCCGCGTCCGCGCATTCGCCGAAATCTCCGCCGGGCGCGAGCGGCCGCCGCAGCGACCGGGCCCCGGCCGGGGCGCTCACCCAGCCGGGTGAGCGCCCGTGCCGGTCACCGCCGGGTGCGCAGGTAGTCGCCGACCACCGCCGCGCCCAGGCCGTCGAGGTCCGGGGCGATCACGCGGCCGCCCGAGCGGCGGGCGATCAGGTCCACGAACGACGTCAGCCTCGGGTCATCACCCAAGCGGAACACCGAGATCGACGCGCCCAGCTTGGCCAATCGATCCACTTCGGACAGTGTCTTGTGGAGGGTCCGGGGCTGGGGCGGGTAGTCGAAGACCGCCTCGCCGTCGGGTTCCAGGTGGGCCGTCGGCTCGCCGTCGGTGACCATCAGGACCACCGGCTGGGCGTCCGGGTGCCGCCGCAGGTGCTGACCCGCCAGCAACAGCCCGTGGTGGGCGTTCGTGCCCTGCTCCCACGCGCCCTCCAGGCCGACCAGCTCCGGCAGCTCCATCGACTGGGCGTAGCGGCCGAACGTGATCAGCTGCAGCGCGTCGTTGCGGAACCGGGTGCTGATCAGCTGGTGCAGCGCGAGCGCCGTGCGCTTCATCGGCAGCCAGCGCCCCTCCTGCACCATCGACCACGATGTGTCGACCAGCAGCGCCACCGCCGCGCGCGTCCGGTGCTCGGTCTCGACCACTTCGACGTCCTCGACGTCGAGCCGGACCTGCCGCTCCCCCACCGACACCGACCGGAGCACGGCGTTGCGGATGGTGCGCGGCACGTCCCAGGGCTGCATGTCCCCGAACCGCCACGGCCGCGACGCGCCGGTGGGTTCGCCCGCCGCACCCGCCGACTCGGTCTCGCGCTCGCCGGTCTTGCCGCGCAACGCGTTCACGATGTCGGACAGCACCGTCTCGCCGAGGCGCCGCAACGCCTTGGGCGACAACCGGAGCGAGCCGTCGGCGGCGCGTTCGAACAGGCCCTGGCGACGCAGCTCGCGCTCCAGTTCGGCCAGCCGGCGAGCGTCGACGCCGGCGTCCTTGCCGAGCTGGCGCTCGAGAGCCTCCAGGTCGATGTCCTCCAGCCGCGCGCCCGGATAGGACTGGCCGAGCTGCTCGGCCAGCGCGTCCAGCTCGGCGAGGTCCTGCATGGCCTGGGCGCCTTCGCCCATGCCCAGCGGGTTGTTGCCGCGGAAGCGCGCCGAGCCCGTCCAGTCCTCGCCCGGCCGGGCCGCGCGCAGCTGACCGTCCAACCGGGACAGTTGCTGGGCCAGCCGGGGGTCACCGAAGGCCTGCTGGGTCAGCTCCGCGAGTTCCGCCCGCTGCTCCGCGGACATCGAGTTCAGCATCCGCTGGGCGGCCGCCGACCGCTCGGCCAGCGCGTCGATCAGCTCTTCGACGTTCCGCGGGTTCTCCGGGAAGAACTCGCCGTGCTTGGCCATGAAGTCGTCGAAGCGCTGCTGGATGTCCTCCGCGCCCTGGGCGTGCGCGGCGAGCAGGTCGTTGAGGTCGGAGAGCATCTCGTTGATCCGCTCGACGTCCTCGGGCCCGGCGTTCTGTAACGCCTGCTTCATGCCCTGGAACCGCGACTCCATCAGCTCCTGGCCGAGCAGGTCCCGGATCTTCTGGTAGTTCTCCCGGCCCTGTTCCGAGCGCCAGTCGTAGTTCGCCAGCTCGTTGACGGCGGCGGCCGTCCCCGGCGGCAGCGCGTCGAGCTGGGCCTCCCGGAACCGGGCGTCGTCGTCCGGGTCCGGGAACAGCTCTCGGCGCTCGGCGTCGAGAGCCTCCTGCAACAGGCGCTGGACCTCCTGCAGGGTGCCGTCGAGGTTGTTGCGGCGCTGGATCTGCGACCGGCGCTGCCACAGCCGGCGGGTCAGCTCGTCGAGGCCCGCCGTGCGGTTCGTGCCGCGCCGCAGCATCTCCTCCAGCGCGGCCCGCGGCGACGCGCCGGCCATGACGTCCTGGCCGATCTCGTCGAGCGCGTCGCGCAGGTCGGCCGGCGGCGCGAGGGGGTCCGGCCCGTCGTGCCACGGGCCGTAGGAGTAGCCGTCGGGAAGCGGGACCGCGGTCATCGGCCGTAGACGGTCGTCGCGTCGTCGGAGTCCTTCGCGAGCCTGCGCGAGAGGAACAGCGATTCGAGGGCGAGTTCGACGGCCGCCGCGATCCGCCCGGCGGGCTCGTCGGCGGCCACCCCGGCACGCTGGGCGACCTCGTGCAGGACCGGCAGTTCCGGCAGCGCTTCGAGGACGTCCTTGCCCGGCACGCGCTCGCCGGTGGACACCAGGTGCCCTTCGCCGACCGCGTCCGCCAGGGGCCGCAGGTCGAGACCGGCGAACCGGTCGCGGGCGGTCTCGGCGATCGCCATCCGCAGCAGGTGCACGAGGTGCTCGATCTCGCGGCCCTCTTCGCCGGGCTCGAACTCGATCTTGCCGCGCAGCACCGACGGGACGGCGTCGAGGTCGACCGGGCGCGCCACCGCGGGCTCCTCCCCGGTCAGCGCCGAACGCCGCAGCGCCGCGGCCGCCACGGTTTCCGCCGCGGCGACGGCGAACCGCGCCGACACGCCGGAGCGCTGGTCGATCACCGTGGATTCCCGGAGGTTCCGGACGAACCGGGCGAGCACTTCCAGGAGCGGCTCGCCGACTTCGGCGACGAGGTTCGCCTCCTGCCGCACGACCGCCACTTCCGAGGCCACATCCAGGGGGTAGTGGGTGCGGATCTCGGCGCCGAAGCGGTCCTTCAGCGGGGTGATGATCCGGCCGCGGTTGGTGTAGTCCTCGGGGTTTGCGGTGGCGACGAGCAGGACGTCCAGGGGCAGCCGCAGCGTGTAGCCGCGGACCTGGATGTCGCGCTCCTCCATCACGTTCAGCAGCGCGACCTGGATGCGCTCGGCGAGGTCGGGCAGCTCGTTGATGGCCACGATGCCGCGGTGGGCGCGCGGGACGAGACCGAAGTGGATGGTCTCGGGGTCGCCGAGGCTGCGGCCTTCGGCGACCTTCACCGGGTCGACGTCGCCGATCAGGTCGCCGACCGAAGTGTCCGGGGTGGCCAGTTTTTCGGTGTAGCGCTCGGAGCGGTGGCGCCAGGCCACCGGCAGGTCGTCGCCGAGCTCGGCGGCTCGCCGGATCGACGCGGGCGTGATCGGCTGCAGCGGGTGTTCGGCCAGCTCGGAGCCCTCGATGACGGGTGTCCACTCGTCGAGCAGGCCGGCGAGGGTGCGCAACAGGCGGGTCTTGCCCTGGCCGCGTTCGCCGAGCAGGACGACGTCGTGGCCGGCCAGCAGCGCGCGTTCGAGCTGCGGCAGCACGGTGCGCGAGAAGCCGACGATGCCGGGCCAGGCGTCCTCGCCGTTCTTGAGGGCGGTCAGCAGGTTGTCGTGGATCTCTCGGGCGATCGGGCGCGGCTCGTACCCGGCCGCGCGCAGGGCCCCGGCAGTGCGGGGAAGAGCGTCTGGAACAGCGTTCACCTCCTCGACGCTACTGCCGGATCGGCGGTGCGTCGATGTGGAGCGGCTCCAGCGTGGGCGCGCTCCCGGCGGACCGGGCGGCCCGGTAAAATAGGGCGTCGTGTGCCGTCCCAGTGCGACTTTCGCCGTCTGGTCGAGCGCGTGGCTCAACGGGGCCGCCGCGTCCGACGATGTCCTCGATGCCCTGCTCGCGTGGGGTGAGGCCCATGACGTCGTGGCCGCCGACGCGGCCGCGGCCGACGCGTTCGCGCTCCCGCTGGCGTTCAACCGGGCGGCCACGCCGGTGCAGCTGCTGATGGCGCTGCGTTCGCAAGGAGCGAAATCCCTGCACCTGGTCCTCCCGGTCCCGGGCGACGTCCGCGGCCTGGGCGGCGGCGGCCCGTTCACCGAAGCGGCGTTGCGCGCGGGTGACGCACTCGTGCTGCCGGACCTCGGCTTCGGCCTGGTGCCGGAGCCGATCGCCGAAGGCCTGGTGCGCTGGACGGTCTATGCGCTGCCGTCACCGACGACCCCGGAGTACGTCCCGCTCGGCGAGGCCGAGCACGGGCTGACCGACGCGATCCGCGCCAGCGCCGGGGCATTGCAGACCCTCGACGTGGCTTCGGACCGGCCGGGGGTGCGCGCGGAGCTGTCGGCCCACCTGCGCTCCCGCCCGAACGTGGATTGGCCGGCGGGCACGCCCGGACGCGCGTTGCGGGTGCTGCAGCGGGCGGAGGAGATCGCGGCGATCCTGGCGATCGCGTCCTCGGACGATCCGGGCGGCGCGCTGTCGGCGTCGGCGTCGACGTTGCGCGCCCAGGCGCTGCGGCCGTTGTCGGACGCGGTCCGGACGGCCCGCTGCGCGGCGATCAACGAAGCGGTCCGGGTGTTCGCGGAGCAGACGGCCCGCGAAGGCTGAGCGGTGCCGGACGACACCTGGGCCGCAGTCGCCGACGATTTCGCCGACGGCGCCTACGCGACGGCCAAGGGGCGCGTCCGCACCTACGTGATGCACCGGCAGCTGCTGGAGCACCTGCCCGCCCCGCCGGCTTCGGTGCTGGACGTCGGCGGCGGCGCCGGTCGCCAGTCGTTCCCGCTGGCCCGCGCGGGCCACGACGTCACGCTGCTCGACTCGTCGGCGGCGATGCTCGCCAAGGCCCGGCAGCGGCTGCCGGACCGGGTGACGCTCGTGCAAGCCGACGCCGCGAACGCCGCGGAGGCGGTCGGCGGCCGTCGTTTCGACGCCGTCCTGTGCCACGGCGTGCTCGGCTACCTGGACGACCCGGACCCCGTGCTCGACCAGCTGTGCCGGTGCGCCGCGCCCGGCGGGCTCGTCTCGGTCATGACCGGCAATGCCGAGGCCGCGGCCGTGCGCCCGGCCTTGGAAGGACGCTGGGAAGACGCCCTGGAGGCGTTCGGCGCCCGCACCGAAATCGGGGTGCTGGGCCTGCCGACCCGCGCCGACACGGTGGCCGAACTCAGTGGGTCACTCCGCAGCCGCGGGGTGGAACCCGTTGCGTGGTACGGGGTCTGGCTGTTCGTCGACTGGCTCGACCTCAGTGGCGCCGGCCCGGACCCGGCCGACGCCGAACGGATCGCGGCCGTCGAGTTCGAGGCCGGCCGGCGGGATCCGTACCGCCGGCTCAGCCGCGCCTTCCACCTCGTGGGGCGCCGGACCTAGCGGGCCGGGCGCTTCGCCGGTTCGCAGCAGCCGATCGCGCAGGGCGCGCCGTTGACGGTGCAGCCCGCCGACGGGAACGACGACAGCTTGCGCGGCTCCACGCCGTGCGTGTGCTCGCGGATCAGCTCCACCACCAGCTCCGCGAAGCGGGGATCCGCGCCCGCCGTCGCCGCGCGGGCGAACTTCATCCCGTGCTCGGCCGCGCGCTCCGCCGCCTCGTTGTCCAGGTCCCAGATCACCTCGAGGTGGTCGGACACGAACCCGATGGGCGAGACGACCACCCCCGGCACCCCGGCGGCGTGCAGCGCGTCGAGGTGGTCGACGATGTCCGGCTCCAGCCACGGCACCTGCGGCGGCCCGGACCGCGACTGCCAGACGACGTCGTACTCCGCGATGCCCGCCTCGGCCGCGACCAGGCGAGCCGCCTCCGCGATCTGGCGCGAGTACCGGCGGCCGCCTTCCGACGGCGGGCCCGAGGCGCGATCCGCGCTCTCCGGCACCGAGTGCGCCGTGAACACCGTGCGGATCCCCGGCTCGTTCCCGAGCGACGCGTGGGCCGCGCGCACGCCGTCGGCGACCGCCGACACGAACAGCGGGTGGTCGAAGAACTGGCGCAGCTTCACCAGTTCGGGGGCGCCCTCGCCGACCGCCGCGCGGGCGCGTTCGATGTCCTCGTCGTACTGGCGGCACGCCGAGTAGCCGCCGTACGCGCTCGTGGGGAACACGAGGATCTTCTTCGCGCCTTCCGAGGTCAGCGCGGCCAGGGTGTCCTCGACCATCGGGTGCCAGTTGCGGTTGCCGAAGTGCACCGGCAAGTCCATGCCGGCCGCCGAGAGCTGCTTCTCGACCGCGGCCATCGCGTCGCGGTTCAGCTTGTTGATCGGCGAGACCCCGCCGAAGTGCTGGTAGTGCTCGGCGACCTCCAGGAGCCGCTCGCGCGGCACCCCCCGGCCCCTGGTCACGTTCTCGAGGAACGGCATGACGTCGTCGGGCCCTTCCGGGCCGCCGAACGAGAGCCACAGCAACGCGTCGTATCCCACCCCGTCATCTTGCCGATGTGGCCGCCCGCACGCCGACTCGGGCCCGTTATGAATCGACCAGTCCAAAACTGTGCTACGGTCTTCCCATGGCCAGGCCACGGGAGTTCGACGAGACCGCCGCCGTCGAGAAGGCGATGCACGCCTTCTGGGAACGCGGCTACGAAGCGACCTCGACCCAGGACCTGTGCGAGGCGACCGGGCTCGGCCGCAGCAGTGTCTACAACACTTTCACCAGCAAGCGGGCCCTGTTCCGGCGCTCGCTGACGCACTACACCAGCACGCAGCTGGACCGGCGGCAGGCGCTCCTCGACGGCCCGGGCACGGCGGCCGAGCGGATCGCCGCGGTTCTCGACAGCGCCGTCGAAGACGACCTCGAAGAGCGCCGCCGCGGCTGCCTGGTGGTCAATACGCTGGCCGAGCTGGGCCTGCCCGAGGACGAGGTGGGAGCCGCTCTGCAGGCCGACACCGACCGGAATCTCGCCATGTTCACCGAGTGCGTCCGCGAGGGCGTGCTCGACGGCAGCCTGCGGGACGGCCTGGACCCCGCCGAAGTGGCGGAGTTCCTGCTCAGCACCACCTCGGGCCTGCGGGTGATGGCCCGCCGGGGCACCAGCCGCGAAAGCATGCACGCGGTCGCCGACATCGCCCTTTCCGCCATCACGCGCTGAGCGCCGCCCGACCGGGGCCGCGCACGGCCCAGTTTTGGACCGATCAATACACAACCGGAGGAGAACCCATGCCCCTGGCCGTCTTCGTCCTCGGGCTCAGCGTGTTCGCGCTGGGCACGTCCGAGTTCATGATCACCGGCCTGCTCCCCGGCATGGCCACTGACCTGCACGTGAGCATCCCCGACGCCGGGCTGCTGATTTCGGCGTTCGCCATCGGCATGGTCGTCGGCGCGCCGCTGCTGGCGATCGGGACGCTGCGGCTCCCCCGCCGCCGCACGCTGCTGGCCCTGCTCGGCGTGTTCGCCGTCGCGCACGTCGTCGGCGCCCTCGCCGAGGGGTACGCGCTCTTGTTCGCGACCCGCGTGGTCGCGGCGCTCGCCTGCGCGGGGTTCTGGGCCGTCGCGCTGGCGACGACGATCGCGCTCGTGCCCGTGGAACGGCGGGGGCGCGGGATGGCGGTGCTGGTCGGCGGGCTGACCGTGGCGAACATCGCCGGGGTGCCCGCCGGCACGTTCCTCGGCCAGCACGCGGGCTGGCGGACGGCGTTCTGGGCGGTGACGGTGGTGACGCTGGTGGCGGTCGCCGGGGTGGCGCTGCTGGTGCCGGAGACGACCGGCGGGCCGCTGGACGTGCGCGGTGAGCTGCGGCTGTACCGGCGGGGCCGGGTCTGGCTCGCGCTCGGCGTGATCGCCCTGTGCCAGGCCATGATCTTCGCCGCGTTCAGCTACCTGGCGCCGTTGCTGACCGAGACCGACGGCCTGCCCGGCGAGTGGGTGCCGGGCGTGCTCGCGCTCTTCGGCGTCGGCGCGCTGATCGGGATCAGCGCGGGCGGCCGGCTGGCCGACCGGCGGCCGTTCGCGACGCTCTACGGCTGCCTCGCGCTCGCGCTGGCCGCGTTGCTCGTGCTCGCCCTCACCACCGACGCGCTCGTGGCCGTCGCGGCCGTGCTCGTCTTCGGCGTCGCCGCGTTCGGCGCCAACCCGGCGCTGAACCTGCGCGCCTTCCAGGCCGCCGGCGACGCGCCGACACTCGTCGGGGCGAGCACGACGTCGGCGTTCAACGTCGGCAACACCGCCGGGCCGTGGCTGGGCGGTGTCGCGATCGACGCGGGGCTGGGTTTCCCGAGCGTGGCGTGGACCGGGATCGCGCTCGGTGTCGCCACACTGGCCGCGCTCACGGTCGCCGCCGTCGTCCAGCGCGGCGACGACCGTGAGCTCGTGGCCGTGTGAGGGTCAGACGCCGAGGAAGTGGACCCCGCCGTCGACCATGATCATCGAGCCGGTGGTGGCCGGGAGCCAGTCCGAGAGCACCGCGCAGACGCTCTTCGCCACCGGGTCCGGATCCGTGCTGTCCCAGCCGAGCGGCGCCCGCTCGCCCCAGCCGTCCTCCAGGTCGACGAAGCCCGGGATGGACTTGGCGGCCATCGTCTTCATCGGGCCGGCGCTGACCAGGTTGACCCGGATGCCCTGCGGGCCCAGTTCCTTGGCCAGGTACCGGTTGACCGACTCGAGCCCGGCCTTCGCGACGCCCATCCAGTTGTAGACGGGCCACGCGACGCGCGCGTCGAAGTCCATGCCGACGTACGACGCACCCCGGCCGAGCAGCGGCAGGCACGCCTTCGCCAGCGACATGTACGAGTACGTCGAGATCTCGATCGCGGTCTTGACGTCCTCGGCCGGGGCGTCCATGAACGGCGCGCCGAGGCAGGTCTGCGGGGCGAAGCCGATCGAGTGCAGCACGCCGTCGAGGCCGTCGACGTGTTCGCGCACCTTGTCGGCGAGGCCGTCGAGGTGCTCCTGGTTGGTGACGTCCAGCTCGATCACGGGCGCCTCTTCGGGCAGCCGCTTGGCGATGCGCTCGACGAGCGACATGCGGCCGAAGCCGGTCAGCACCACCATCGCGCCCTCCTGCTGCGCGATCTTGGCCGCGTGGAAGGCGAGCGAGGCGTCGGTGATGATGCCGGTGATCAGCAGGCGCTTGCCTTCGAGCAGTCCGGGCACGGGTCCTCCAAGTCTTGTTCGGGTCGGTTTTCGGTCAGTGGCCGAGGCCGAGGCCGCCGTCGACGGGCAGCACGGCCCCGTTGACGTAGCCGGCTTCTTCGGAGGCCAGGTACCGCACGGCGGCGGCGATCTCCGACGGCTCGGCGTACCGGCCGGAGGGCACCTGCGCGAGGATTTCCTTCTTGCGCGCCTCGGGCAGCTCGTCGGTCATGTCGGTGTGCACGAACCCGGGCGCGACGACGTTCGAGGTGATGTTGCGCGAGCCGAGCTCCCGGGCGAGCGACCGCGCGAAGCCGACCAGCCCGGACTTCGACGCGGCGTAGTTGGCCTGCCCGGCCGAGCCGGAGAGGCCGACGACGGAGGAGATGAAGACGAACCGGCCCCACTTGCCGCGCAACATGCCCCGCGAGGCCCGCTTGGCGACCCGGAAGGCCCCGGTGAGGTTCGCGTTCACGACGCGCTCGAACTGCTCGTCGCTCATCCGCATCAGCAGCGTGTCATCGGTCAGCCCGGCGTTGGAGACGAGCACCTCGACCGGCCCCTGGTGCTCTTCGACGAGCTTGAAGGCGGCGTCGACCTGCTCGGAGTCGGTGACGTCCGCCTGAACCCCGAAGAGCCCCTCGGGCGCCCCCGAACCACGGTGCGTGACGGCGACCCGGTGCCCCTGCTCGGCGAGGTCCCGGGCGATCGCCAGACCGATGCCCCGGTTGCCCCCGGTGACCAGAACCGACCGTCCCACTGTGCTCTCCACTCTTCGTCTGCGCGGCTGACGCGCACGAGGTTATCGGCAGTGCTCGCGGGTCGCGCACCCGCGTTGGCGGTGTCCGCGACCGTGTCGAGCGGGTGCCGGGAACTGCCTTCCGACCTTGGTGGTTACCCGCTGGTTGGTCACCGTGAGTCGCGACACAGCCGGTCGTCGCTCACCCCTGCACCTCGCCGAGGCGAGTGGGAGGATTTGCCGCATGGTCGATCGGACGAGCGAAGTTTCCGCCTTGCCGCATCCGCCGGCCGGCGTCCAGCGGATCGCCCGATCGCCGCGGCTGTCCCGCGAGGCGCGCGAGGGCGATCGCGGCGCCTTCCTCGCCGACGCGGCAGCCGGTGGTTTCGCGCCGTCGGCGAACGTCGAGATCCGCTTCGAGCCGGCCGACGCGCGCGTGGCCCGCCACCTCGACCTCGGCGAAGGTGCCGAGGTCACCGTCCGCGACCGGGTCATGTCCGCCGACGGGCAGCCGGTCCAGCTGGCTGTCTCCCGCCTCCCGCGCGAGCTGACCCGCGGCACCGCCATCGAGGACGTCGACACCGGACCGGGCGGCACGTACGCGCGGCTCGAAGAGGCCGGGCGGACGATCGGCTCGTTCGCCGAGCACGTCGGTGCGCGGATGCCGACCCCCGCCGAGGCAACGCGGCTCCGGCTCGCCGGCGGGGTGCCGGTCGTCACCGTCACCCGCGTCGCGTATGCCATCGACGGCGCGCCGCTGGAGATGAACGACATCGTGTTCGCGGCCGGCCGCTTCGAGCTGTCCTACGAATGGCCCGCCGGCCTGACTGCCCAGCGGACCTCACCGTCCTAAGCCCACGTTAGGAACTGCCCTCCGGCCTTGCTGCGCCCTCACCCCTTGGTCACCGTGAGTCGCAACACAGGAGGTCGACGATGACAACCCGGATCAGCCCCGCGACCACGGGGACCGTGAACGAAAAGCGTGTGATCGGCAACGTGCTGCGCGGCTCGATCGGCAACTTGGTCGAGTGGTACGACTGGTACGCCTACGCGGCGTTCACCACCTACTTCGCCAAATCCTTCTTCCCCACCACCGACACCACCGCCGCCTTCCTCGGGTCCGCCGCGGTGTTCGCCGTCGGGTTCCTCATGCGGCCGCTCGGCGGGTGGCTGCTCGGGCGGATCGCCGACCGGTTCGGGCGCCGGGGTGCGCTGGTGCTCTCGGTCACCATGATGGCCGGGGGCTCGCTGCTCATCGCCGTCACGCCCGGGTACCAGACCATCGGGATCGCCGCGCCGATCCTGCTCGTGCTCGCCCGGCTGGTCCAGGGCCTCTCGGTCGGCGGCGAGTACTCCACCTCGGCGACCTACCTGTCCGAAGTGGCCACTCCCGGCAAGCGCGGCTTCTACTCGAGCTTCCAGTACGTGACGCTCTACGGCGGCCAGCTGCTCGCCCTCGGCCTCCAGCTGATCCTCCAGGCCCTCCTCACCGAGCAGCAGCTGACGGCGTGGGGCTGGCGGATCGCGTTCGCCGTCGGCACGGTCGCCGCGCTCAGCGTCATGTGGCTGCGCCGCGGGATGGACGAATCGGAGAGCTACCAGCGCGAAGCCGGGGAGACCAAGGGCAGCCGCGGCACGCTGCGCGAGCTGGCGAAGTACCCCAAGGAGATCGCGCTCGTCGTCGGGCTGACCCTCGGCGGCACCGTCAGCTTCTACACCTTCGCCACCTACAGCCAGAAGTTCATGGAGAACACCGCGCACATCCCGCGGCGGTCGGTCACCGTGGTCCTGTTCCTGGCGATCCTGGTCGCCGCGATCCTGCAGCCGGTGTTCGGGCGGCTGTCCGACCGGATCGGCCGGCGCCCGCTGCTGCTGTTCTTCGGCATCGGCGGCACGCTGCTCACCGTGCCGATCATGACGGTGATGGGCTCGACCCGGAACCCGGTCGGCGCGTTCTTCCTGGTCCTGGCCGGGCTCGTCGTGGTGGCCGGCTACACCTCGATCAACGCGATCGTGAAGGCCGAGCTGTTCCCGACGAAGATCCGCGCGATCGGCGTCGGCCTGCCCTACGCGCTGACCGTCGCGATCTTCAGCGGGACCGCGGAGTTCATCGCGCTGGCCCTCAAGAGTGCCGGGCACGAGCAGGTCTTCTTCTGGTACGTCGCGGGCACCGTCCTGGTCTCGCTGATCGTCTACGGCACAATGCGGGAAACCTCGAAGACCTCGGAGCTGGAACGACGCTGACAAGGAGATGGCCGTGCGCGTGCTCCTCGTCGAAGACGACGCGGGTGTCGCCGGCGCGCTCGCCGAGTCGCTGCACGCGCGCGGTCATCCCGTCACCAGCGTCGCCCGCGGGGCCGACGCGCTGCACCACCACCGCGGCGCCGACCTCGTCCTGCTGGACCTGGGCCTGCCGGACCTCGACGGCCTCGACGTCCTCCGCAAGATCCGGGCCGTCTCGCCGGTCCCGGTGATCGTGCTGACCGCCCGCGGCGACGAACGCTCGGTCGTGCGCGGGCTGCGGCTCGGCGCCGACGACTACCTCACCAAGCCGGTGCGGCTGGCCGAGCTGCTGGCCCGGATGGACGCCGTCGTGCGGCGGGCGGTCGCCCGGGCCACCCCGGCCGGTGACGTCGTGCGCGTCGAAGACGTCGAGATCGACCTCGGCGCCCGGCGGGTGCTGGTCGCCGGGCACGACATCGGGCTCACCACCAAGGAGTTCGAGATCCTGGCCGTGCTCACCGCGCGCCCCGGCACCGCGGTCAGCCGCCAGCAGCTGATGGACGAGGTCTGGGGCGACGCCTACCTCGCGGTGTCCCGCTCGCTCGACGTCCACCTCACCGGGCTGCGCGCCAAGCTCGACCGGCCGGGCCTGCTCACCACCATCCGCGGCTTCGGCTACCGGCTCGGCCGGGACTGACCCCGTGCGCACCCGGCTCCTGGTGGTCCTGGTCGCCTTCGCCCTCGCGGTGGTCGCCGCGTTCGCCGTGCCGCTGCTGACGGCGACCGCCGAGCAGCGCACCCAGCAGCTGGTCATCTCGCGCACCGCCGACGTCGACCGGTTCGTCGTGCTCGCCCAGCAGGCCGTCGACACCCACGATCCCGCGGCCCTCGCGGCCGACGCCGAGCGCTACGCCCAGCTGTACGGCGAAGGCGTCGTCATCGTCGACGCCCGGCGTCTCCCCCTGGTCCAGGCGGGCGGCCTGACCGCGGGCGACCCGGCGGTGCGCGGGCTCGTGGAAGCCACCATGCGCAACGAACCGGCGCCGCGGGTGGACCGGCTCGACCCGTGGTCGGCCGAACCGGCCTACTTCGCCCGCCCGGTCGGCACCGGCACGCGCGTGTCCGGGGTGGTCGTGCTGCGCGCGTCGGTGACGGCGTCCGCCGCGGACGTCGCCACCCGGTGGGGCACCATCGGCGCCGGCGCGGTGCTGGTCGCGATGGTGTTCGTGCTGCTCGCCGTGGTGCTGGCCCGGTGGATGGTGCGGCCGCTGCACGAGCTCGAAACCGGGGTGCTGGCGGTGGCCGGCGGGCACCGCGCGCACGTCCCGGAACGCACCGGGCCGCGCGAACTGCGGTCCCTGGCCGCCGAGGTCAACCGGATGTCCGAGGCCGTGCTCGAAGCCGCCGAGCAGCAGCACCGGCTCGTCGCCGACGCCTCGCACCAGCTGCGGAACCCGATGGCGGCCCTTCGGCTGCGCGTCGACTCGCTGGCCGGGCGCATCGACGGCGACGACCGGACCTACCGGGCGACCGTCGCCGAGGTCGAACGCCTGGAGAAGCTCCTCGACGGCCTGCTCGCCCTCGCCCTGGCCGAGAGCACGGCGACCCGCGTCGCCGCCGGCGGCGCCGACGAGGCCTGCGACCTCGCGTCCGTGCTCGCCGAACGCGTCGACGCCTGGCGCCCGGCGGCCGAGGACGCCGGCGCGACGCTCGTTCCCCCGCCGGGACACGACGAGCCGGTGACCGTGCGCTGCCCGGAAGGCGAGCTCGCGCAGATCCTCGACGTCCTGCTCGACAACGCCGTCCACTACGCCGGCCGCGGCGCGAAGATCACGGCCGATTGGGAGAGCGGCGGGGAAACCGCGACCCTCGTCGTCACCGACGACGGACCAGGACTGTCCGAAGAGGACAGAGCGCGGGCGACCGAACGGTTCTGGCGCGCGGGCGGCGAGGGGGCGCCGCGCGGCACCGGCCTCGGCCTGGCCATCGCGCACCAGCAGGTGCGCACCCGCGGCGGCGTCCTCGAACTGCGGCCGGCGCACCCGCACGGCCTCGAGGTCCGCGTCACGCTGCCGCTGCGGGAGGTGCCGGGATGACGCTCACCCGCCGCACGGCCCTGCTCGGCGGCCTCGGCCTCGCCCTGGCCGGGTGCTCGACGGCTGGTTACCGCGGCCCGGAACGCCCGCTCACCATCGCGGCCGGCGAGCGCGGCGGGTTCTACCTCGCCTTCGCCGAGCTGCTGTCGGCCGAACTGAACCGCGCGGAACCGCTGCTGCACGCCACCGCCGTGCCGACCGAGGCGAGCGTCGCCAACGTCGGCCTGGTGCAGCGGGGGCAGGCCGACTTGGGGCTGGTGCTCGCCGACGTCGCCCAGACCGCCCTGTCCGGCGGCCCGCCGTTCGCCGGGACGGTACCGCTGCTCGCCCTCGGCCGCGTCTACGAGAACTACCTGCAGCTCGTCGTGCGGGCGGACGGCCCGGTGCGCGAGCTCGCCGACCTCGCCGGGCGGCCGGTGTCCCTGGGCGCGAGCGGCTCCGGGGCGGCGCAGCTCGGCGAGCGCGTGTTCGCCAAGGCGGGGGTCGCGGTCGACGCCCGGCACCTGCTGTTCGACGACGCCGTCCGCGCGCTGGCCGGCCGCCGCGTCGACGCGATGCTGTGGTCCGGCGGTGTCCCGACGCCGAAACTGGCCGAGCTCACCCGCACCACCCCGATCGCGCTGCTCCCCCTGGATTCGGTGGTGCCCGCCCTGCGCGCGGCCTACGGCCCGGTCTACGACCAGGTCCAGGTCCCCGACGGCGCGTACCGCGGGGTCGGCGCGCTGAGCACGATCGGCGTGGCCAACCTCCTGGTGTGCGCGCCTTCGCTGCCGGACGACGTCGCCGCGGCCGTGGTCCGGCTGCTGGTCGAGCGGGCGACGGCGCTGGTGCCCGCCGAGGCCGTGGGAACGCAGTTCCTCGACGTGCGAACGCTGATCGGGACCCAGCCGGTGCCCCTGCAACCGGGCGCGGCGGCCGCTTACCGGGCCCTGCACGGCTGAACTAGATTGGGCCGGTGACCGCACCTCGCCGCCCGATCGCCGAGATGCCGCTGCGCGTGCGCTACCACGAGTGCGACGGGCAGGGCATCGTCTTCAACGCCCACTACCTGGCCTATGTGGACATGTGCTCGTTCGAGGCGGAGAAGGCGCTCTTCGGCTCGCACGACGAGTTCCTGGCCCACGGCGCCGACGTCGTGGTCGCCGAGGCGAACGTCAAGTTCCGCGCGCCGGCCCGCTACGACGACGACCTGGTCGTCTCGCAGTACCTGAACCACCTCGGCACGACGTCGCTGCTCTTCGACTTCGCGATCCACCGCGGCGAAACCCTGGTGGCGGAGGCGGCCCTCCGGTACGTCTTCATCGACCCGGCCACGCTGCGCCCGCAAGCGCCGCCGGACGCGGTCCGCAAGGTCTACGCGGCCCTGCTCGGGGACTGAGCCGGTGTTCCGCGTTCTCTTCTACCAGCCGGAAATCCCGCCCAACACCGGCAACGCGATCCGCCTGGCCGCCAACACCGGCTGCGAACTGCACCTGGTCGAGCCGCTCGGCTTCACGTTGGAGGACAAGCAGTTGCGCCGCGCCGGCCTCGACTACCACGACCTCGCGCGGGTCCACGTGCACGCCTCGCTGGCGGCGGCCTGGGAAGTGTTGCTGCCGGCCGAGGTCTACGCGTTCACCGCGTCGGCGACCCGGCTGTACACCGACGTTTCCTACGCACCGGGCGACGTCCTGATGTTCGGGCCGGAGTCGGCCGGCCTGCCCGCGGCGGTCCTGGACGCGCCCGAGGTGACCGACCGCGTGCGGTTGCCGATGCGGCCGTCGAACCGGTCGCTCAACGTGGCCAACACCGCGGCCATCACGGTCTACGAAGCCTGGCGCCAGAACGGCTTCGCGGGCGCTTGATCGGCTTCCGGTAGGTTCGCCGGATGCGACAGCAGTTTCTGGGGGCGCTCATCGGCGCCGCGTTCGGTACCGTCTTCGTCCTGGTCAACGCCGGTGACCCACTCCCCTCCGCGCTCGGCTGGGTGCTGCGCGCCCTCGCCGTGCTCGCCTTGGCGGCGGTGGTGGTCCTGGGCGTGCGCGCGGGCGGGCGGCCGACGCTCGAAGGCCGGCCGATGTTCGGGCCGAGCTACCGGTTCATCGTGCTCGGCGAGGTCGTGCTGCTCTTCGCCGGGTTCTTCGTGCTGCGCCTGCTGGAAGCGCCCGTGCAGGCCAACGTCGCCTGGATCGCGACCGTCGTCGGGCTGCACTTCGTCGCGCTGGCCTCGGCGTGGAAGACCCGCTCGATCCTGGTGGTCGGCGTCGTCCTGACCGCGCTCGGCGTCGTCGGGCTCGCCCTGCTCGGCAGCGCCGCCGCGTGGGTGCCGTTCATCAGCGGCGTGCTCTCCGGGGTGACCCTGCTCGGCGGAAGCCTCTACGGCGTCCGCCGAGCCTGAGTCACGGCAGTCTCTGCCCGAAGAACAGGCTGGCCGCCGCGCCCAGCATGAGGATCAACGTCCCCACCACCACCCACGGCTTGCTCGCGTCGGCGTCCTTGAGCTCGTAGCCGATCTGCTCCCCGAGGTCCGCGTAGACCTTCTTCAGCTCCTCGGCACTGGCCGCCTTGTAGAAGTCGCCGCCGGACAGCCGGGCGATTTCGCGCAGGGACTCGTCGTCCACGCTGACCGGCTGCTGCTTGTCGTCGATGGTGACCGAGCCGTGGGTGGTGCCGAACGAGATCGACGAGATCGGTACCCCGGCCTGCTTCGCCGCCTGCGCCGCGGTGTACCCGCCGCGCGCCGCGTACAGGTCCTCCGGGACCGTCTGCTTCCCGTCCGACATCAGCACGATCCGCGCCGGCGGCGGCCCGTCGGCGCCACCGACGACGCTCGAGAAGCTCTCCACCGACTGCAGCGCCGCGAAGATGCCCTCACCGGTCGCCGTCGACTGGGCCAGCTTCAGGTTCTCGATCGCCTTGATCACGCCGTTGCGGTCGGTGGTCGGGTTGACCAGCACCGTGGCCGTGCCCGCGAAGGAGATCAGCCCCAGGTTGATGCCCGGTGTCATGTTCCGCGCGAAGCTCGTCGCCGCTTCCTGCGCCGCCTGCAGCCGCGTCGGGGCGACGTCGGTGGCCTCCATCGACAGCGAAACGTCGATCACCAGCATCACGGTCGCCCGGTTGCGCGGCACCTTCTGCTCGGCGGTCGGTCCGGCCAGCGCCACGGTGAGCAGCAGCAGCGACAGCACGATCAGCACCGCCGGCACGTGCCGCACCCAGCCCTGGCTCTTCGGCGCGACCTTCTCCAGCAGGTCGAGGTTCGCGAACCGCATGGTCCGCTTCCGGCGCGCCCGCTGGGCGAGCACGTACCCGACGGCGACCGCGGCGACCGCGATCAGCAGCAGGAACCACCAGGGTGCGGCGAACCCGGTCAAGCTCACGCCACACCCCCCGACCAGCGGCGCTTGCGGGCGACGACGAACCGCACCATGTCGGCGATCCAGTCGGCGTCCGTGCGCAGCGTCAGGTGCGCCGCACCCGCGCGCCGCAGGCCGGCCGCCACGCGCTGGCGGTGGGCGTGGGCCGCGGCCCCGAACTCCTTGCGCAGCAAGGCCGAAGCGTGCACTTCGCGCTGTTTCCCTGTCTCCGGGTCGGCCAGTACGACGGTGCCCACCTCGGGCAGGTCGACGTCGCGCGGGTCGAGGACTTCGATCGCGATCAGTTCGTGGCGCCCGCCCAGTGCCCGCAGCGGCCGCTCCCAGGACTCGTCGCCCAGGAAGTCGGAGATCACCACGGCCAGGCCACGCCGGCGCGGCGGACGGCGCAGGGCCTCCAGGGCCTGGGCGAAGTCGCCCCGGGTGCCCTCGGCCGCGCGCGGGGTCTCGGCGAGCTTGCGCACCAGCCCGCGGGCGTGCGCCAAGCCGCCGCGCGCCGGGATGCGGGTCGTGTCGGCGCCGGTGGAGACCAGCGCGCCGATCCGGTTGCCGCCGCCTCCGGTGAGGTGCGCGACCGCCGCGACGGCGCAGATCACCAGGTCGCGCTTCTCGCACAGCGCGGTGCCGAAGTCCAGGCTCGCCGAAAGGTCGGCGACGACCCACGTTTCGAGTTCGCGGTCGGCCACGGTCTCGCGGATGTGCGGGGTCGTGGTGCGGGCGGTGACCGCCCAGTCCATCCGGCGGACGTCGTCGCCGGGCTGGTACGGGCGGGCCTCGCCGGGTTCGGATCCCGGCCCCGGCACCAGGCCGAGGTGGTTGCCCTGCAGCAGCCCGTCGAGCCGGCGGCGGACGTCGAGCTCCAACGTCCGGAGCCCGGCTTCCAGGCGGTCGCCGCGCAGGACCGGCGGCGCCCAGGACGGGCGCGCGCCCTGCTCGTTCTTCGCCATCGCCGGGTTACCTGACCGGCGCGCCCGCCGGGACCGGGCCGCCCTGGCCGGCCCCGCCCTGCGGCCGGGCCGAGACCTGCGGCAGCGGCACGGTCTGCAGCACGCGCGTGATGATGTGGTCGATGGGCACGCCGTCGGCGAGGGCGTCGTAGGACAGCACGAGCCGGTGGCGCAGGACGTCGGGGACGACGTCGACGACGTCCTGCGGCAGCACGTAGTCGCGGCCGCGGACCAGGGCGAGCGCGCGGGCGGCGGCGATGATGCCGAGGCTCGCGCGCGGCGAAGCGCCGTAGGAGACCCAGCCGGCGACGTCGGCGAGGCCGTGCTCGTTCGGCGTCCGGGTGGTCAGCACCAGCCGCACCACGTAGTCGACGAGGGCGTGGTGCACGAACACCTGCGACGCGACGCCCTGCAGCCGGACCAGCTCGCCCGGGCTGAGCACCTCGTGCGGGGTGGGCGGGGTGACGCCCATCCGGTAGATGATCTCGCGCTCCTCCTCGGCGGAGGGGTACTCGACGACGATCTTGAACAGGAACCGGTCGCGCTGGGCTTCCGGCAGCGGGTAGACACCCTCGTTCTCGATCGGGTTCTGCGTGGCGAGCACGAGGAACGGGTCGGGCATCGGGAACGTCTGGCCGCCGATCGACACGTGCCGCTCGGCCATCACCTCGAGCATCGCCGACTGCACCTTGGCGGGCGCGCGGTTGATCTCGTCGGCGAGCACGAAGTTCGCCACGACCGGGCCGAGCTCGACGTCGAACCGTTCGGCGCCCTGGCGGTAGATCCGGGTGCCGAGGATGTCCGCGGGCACCAGGTCGGGCGTGAACTGGACGCGGGAGAACGAGCCCCCGACGACCCGCGCGAACGTCTCGACGGCGAGGGTCTTCGCCACGCCGGGCACGCCTTCGAGCAGCAGGTGGCCCTTGGCCAGCAGGCCGACCAGCATCCGCTCGACCAGGCGGTCCTGGCCGACGATGATCCGCTTGACCTCGAACACGGTCCGCTCCAGCAACTGGGCGTCCCGCGCCGGCGTTGCGGGCTGCTGCCCGTTCCCGCCCTCGGCGTAGCCGGGCTCGGTCACTCTGCCTCCTCGAATTCTCGTGCGCCGCCCCCGCGACGGTGATCACGCGGTGCGACCGTACTGCGCCCCCGGTCGTCCGGCTCATCCGGCACGCGGACGACCACGGCCGGCCCCACGATCAGCCAACACGGTCAGCGGTGTGGCACCTGTGAAGCACTCCTCCGACCTGACAGCGCCGCCGCGCTGAGCGAGGATGCGGGGGTGACCCGTGTCCGGCTCGCCGAGCTCGTCGCCACCCTGTCGCTGGTGGCCGACCTCGGCATGGGCCGCCCCATGGAGCGCGTCCTGCGCCAGACGGTGATCACGCTGCGGCTGGCCGACGCGGCCGGTGTCGAGCACGGGATCCGGGCCGCGGCCTACTACACGTCGCTGCTGACCTGGATCGGCTGCGCGGCGGACACGAGCGAGCTGGCCGAGCTGTTCGGGGACGAGACGCAGCTCTACGCCGACAGCCACGACGGGGACCTGGCCGGGGTCACGATGGCGATGTTCGTCGCGCGCCACCTGGGTGCCGGCGGCTCGCGGCTGCGGCGGGCGGGGCTGGTAGGCCGGTTCCTGGCCACGGCCGGGAAGTCGGTGCAGCGCGTGATGCAGGAGCACTGCCAGGGCGCCAGCGAGCTCGCGGACCGGCTGCGGCTCGGCGACGACGTCTGCCGCCCGCTGCTGCAGGCCTTCGAGCGCTGGGACGGCCGCGGCGTGCCGGGGCAGGCCGGCGGCGACGAGCTCGCCCTGGCGATGCGGCTGGTCCAGCTCGCCGACAACGTCGAGGCCTTCCACCACACCGCCGGCGTCGAGGGCGCGCTCGCGGTCGCCCGCGAACGCCGGGGCACGCAGTTCGACCCGCGGCTCGTGGACTGCTTCCTGGAGCACCACGCCGTGGTGCTGGCCGGCCTCGAGGACATCCGGGCCTGGGACGAGGTGATCGCGCTCGACCCGCGGCTCGGCGAGCAGCTCCCCGACGACGAGCTCGACCAGGCCCTGCAGGCGTTCGCCGACTTCGCCGACCTCAAGTCGCCGCACCGGCTCGGGCACTCCCGCGGCGTCGCGGAGCTCGCGGCGGCCGCGGCCACCCGGCTGGGCCTGGCCCCGGACGACGTCCTGGTGGTGCGCCGGGCCGGCTGGGTGCACGACATCGGGATGATCGGCGTGCCGAGCGCGGTGTGGAACGCGCCGAAGCCGTGGTCACTGTCCCAGCGCGAGCGGGCCCGGACCCACCCGTACCTCACCGAACGGATGCTGGCCCGGGTGCCGGCGCTGGCCTCGGTGGCCCGGTGCGCGGCCCAGCACCACGAACGCCTCGACGGCTCGGGCTACCCCCACGCCCTCTCCGGTGACGGCCTGGCCATGCCTTCGCGGGTCCTCGCGGCGGCCGACGTCTACCACGCGCTGGGCGAGCCGCGCCCGCACCGCGCGGCCCTGCCGCCCGCCGAGGCCGCGGAGGTCCTGGCCGGGGAAGCCCGCGCGGGACGTCTCGACGGCCAGGCGGTCGACGCCGTGCTGGCCGCGGCGGGGCGGCGGGTGCGCCGGACGCTGCCCGGCCGGTCCGGGCTGACGTCCCGGGAGACGGAGGTCCTGGTCCAGCTGGCGCGGGGGCTGTCCAACGCCCAGATCGCGACGGCGCTGACCGTCTCGCGCAAGACCGTGTCGACGCACCTGGAGCACATCTACGCGAAGCTCGGCGTCTCGACGCGGACGCAGGCGGCGCTGTTCGCGATGCGGAACGGGCTCATCGGGTAGATGCCCGATCCGCCGGGCCGCCGTCGCCCGTAGAACGGGGGCATGACCACCACACAGACGGCGCCCGGGACCTTCCTCGACGGCCTGGCCGCCCAGGACTTCGCCCGGCTGGCATCCGCCTTCGCCGGCGGCGCCCAGCTGAGCGCGCTGGTCCCGCGAGGGCTGCGGGAGGCGCAAGGGGCGGCCGAGATCCAGGCGGTGTTCACGCGCTGGTTCGGCGACACGCTCGCCTTCGAGCTGGTCGCCGCGGACGTGTCACGGATCGGCTTCCGACTGCACCTGCGCTGGCGGGCGCGGCTGCGGGCGGAGCGCCTGGGCGACGGCTGGTTCGTGGTCGAGCAGCAGGCGTTCGCCGACACCGAGGCCGGCGGCCGCATCACCCGGATGAGCCTGCTCTGTTCCGGCTACTGCCCGGACGAGCGCTGAGAGAGGAGAACGAAATGCCCCGCTACCTGATCGAGCGCGAGATCCCCGGCGCCGGCCGCATGACGGCGGACGAGCTGCAGGCGATTTCGGCGAAGTCCAACCAGGTCCTGGCCGGGATGGCCGGACGGGCCCAGTGGGTGCACAGCTACGTGACGGCCAACGCGATCACGTGTGTATACCTGGCCGAGAACGAGGACGCGGTCCGGGAGCACGCGGACTGCGGAGGCTTCCCGGTGACCGGGATCCGCGAGGTCGCGGCGGTGATCGACCCGGCCACCGGCGAGCCCGCCTGACGCACTCAGCGAGGGACCGGCCGGAGTGCGGTGCTCTCTAACGAGAGCACCGCTCTCGAATCGGAGCACCGGACTGCTCACAAGCGAAAGCACCGCTCACACATCAGAGCAGCGCACCGCCCCCAATCGAGAGCGCCGCCCCGATCGAGAGCGCCGCTCACAACCGAGAGCACCGCTCCCGGGTCGAACCGGCGGCCTGCTCACATCCGAGAGCACCGCTCACGGGCCGGAGCAGCGCACCGCCCGCAAGCGAGAGCACCACTCTCGGGCCGAAGCAGCGGATTCCTCACAACCGAGAGCACCGCTCTCGAACCGGACCAGCGGACTGCTCACAACCGAGAGCACCGCTCTCGAACCGGACCAGCGGACTGCTCACAAGCGAGAGCACCGCTCTCAGATCGAACTAGCGGACTGCCCACAAACGAGAGCACCGCTCACACACCAGAGCAGCGGACCGCCAACAGCCGAGAGCGCCGCTCACAACCGAGAGCACTGCTCACCCCGCGCCGTGCCGCTCGAGGTCCTCCGGGGTGTCGATGTCGTCCGCTTCGCCCCGTTCCGCCGGGACCTCCGCCACCACCAACCCGCCCAGGACCCGGCGCAGGGCCGCGTTTTCCGCCTGCTCCGGCACCGCCGCCCGCAGGGCCGCGAGCCGCCACGCGCCCAGGAGCCACTGGCGCTTGCCCGCCGCGTCCACCAGGACCGCTCCTTCGGCGTCGCCGATCGACGACACCAGCCTGTCCACTGTGGACCGGCGGACGCCCGGCAGGTCGGCGGCCAGCAACACGACCGCCTCGACGTCGTCCGGCACGAACACCAGGCCCGCCGCCAGCGCGGCCACCGGTCCGGTGCCCGGCACCGGCTCGCGGGTCCACACCACGTCGAAGCCCGGCCGCCGGGGGCCGACCGCGATCACCCTCTGGGCGCCGTCGAGGGCGTGGATCGCGCGGGCCAGCAACGGTTTGCCGCCCACCGTCAGCGCCGGCTTGTCCACACCGGACAGCCGGCGGGCCGCTCCACCGGCCACCACGATCCCCGCGTAGCGCACCGGGGCACCCTAGCGGCCCAGCACGAGGTAGGTGAAGCCCAGCACGCCCCGGTACTCCCGGATGTACTCCCGCAACCGCCGGTCGAGCCACGCCCGCACCTCCGGAGCACGCGGGTCGTCCGGGTGCGCCGTCAGCCACTCGGCCCAGCCGGCCCGGGACGTCGACTCGAAGTCGTCCCATTCCAGCTGGTCGGCGGTGCTGAAGTGCAGCACGCGCCAGCCGGCGCCGTCCGCCGCGGCGAGCAGCTCCGGCAGGGTCAGCAGGTCGGGGCCGAAGATCTCGCGCGCCGCCGGGCCGGGCGGAGCCGCCCAGAAGCCGTCGCCGTAGAGCAACCGTCCCGAGGGCCGCACCACCCGGGCGAGCGCTTCCAGGGCGGCCTTCGTCGAACCGAAGATGTGGGCCGCGCCGATGCAGAACGCCCGGTCGGCCGGAGCGTCCCAGGTCGCGGCGTCCGCCGCGGTGAACTCCACCGCCAGACCCCGCTCCGCGGCCGCCGCCCGGCCCCGCGCCAGCCCCGCCTCGTCGGTGTCGATGCCGGTCCCGCGCAGGTTCGGTGCCCGCTCGAGCGCCCGCAGCAGCAGCTCACCCCAGCCGCAACCGAGGTCGACGAGGTGCCCGCCGTCCAGGGCCATCCGGTCGAGCAGCAGCTCCGCGTGCGGTTCGGACAGGGGCGTGTTCCAGCGCATCCGGGTGCGCCGCAGCGCGTTCAGTTCGTCGTCCACCCGGCGATCCTGGAGCCCGGACGGCGACCACGTCGACCGGGTTTTCGCGCATACTCGCCCCATGACCTACGTCGTCGAGCCCCGCGTGGACGCCTACATCGACGCCCTGCCCGGCTGGCAGCAGGCGATCTGCCGGGAGGTCCGGGAGCTGGTGCACGCGGCCGACCCCGAGGTCGTCGAGACGATCAAGCGCACCCGGCAGCCCTACTTCGTGCTCGAGGGCAACATCTGCGCCCTGCTGGCGGCGAAGGACCACGTCAACGTGTTCGTCTACGACGGCGGCATCGTCCCCGACCCGGACGGCATCATCACCGCCGGGCACGGCAACAAGACCGCGCGGACGGTCGCCTTCCGCGAGGGCGAGCGGATCAACGCCCCCGCTCTGACGGCGATGTTCCGCCAGATCATCGCGAACAACCGCGCGGGCGGCTGGCGCAAGCTCAAGGCCGCCGGCGGCTAGCCGATCAGCCGGGTCGCGTACGGCATGATCCCGCCGTACCGCACCGGGGCGACCCGCACCCGCAGGCCGGACTGCGGCGCCTCGACCATCTGCCCGCCGCCCAGGTAGAGCGCCACGTGGTGGATGCCGCCCGGGCCGCCCCAGAACAGCAGGTCGCCGCGGCGCATCTGGGACAGCGGTACCTGGCGGCCCGACGAGTACTGGTAGCCGCTGTAGTGCGGCAGCGCGCGGACCCCGGCGAACGCGTAGATCATCAGGCCGGAGCAGTCGAAGCCGATCTTGTTGTAGTCGCCGTAGCGGTCGGCCACCCCGCCGTCGCGGATGCCGCGGGTCGGGCCGCTCGCGTTGCCGCCGCCCCATGCGTACGGCATGCCGAGCTTCGACATCGCCCGGGCGATCACCGCCTCGATCGACGAGCCGGCCGGGCCCGACGGCGCCGGGCGGCCCGACGGACGGCCGCCGCCCCCGGACGCGGCGAGCGCGGCCTGCCGAGCGCGTTCTTCGTCCTCGCGCTGCTTCTGGGCGAGCCAGTCCTGGTACCGCTGCCGCTGCCCCTGCAGGCCGCTGACCTTGGCCTGGGCGGCGTAGAGCTGCTGCTCGACGTCGGTCTTGTTCTTCTCCAGCTGGGCGGTTTGCGCGGCCTGACCGTCCTGGGCCTGCTCGGCGGTGGTCTGCGCCGCGTCGGCGCTGCTCTTCGCCCGGCGCGCCGCGTCCTGCTTCTGCTGGGCGATCTCGGCGGCCTTGCGGGCGGCGGCGTCCTTGTTGGACTTCTCGGTCTGCGCCTGCTGGAGCCGGTCGAGGGCGTTGAGCCGGTTGCCGCCGACGGCGTCGAGGAGCTGCGCGCGGGCCAGCATGTCCTTGGGGCTGTCCGCGCTCAGGTACGCCGAGAGCGAGCCGACCGTGCTGCCCTGCTGGAAGCTCGCCGCGGCGAACGTCCTGAGGTCGGCGCGGGCCTGCTCGATCGCCGCCGAAGCGGCGTCCGCCTCGGTGCGCGCGGCCTTCGCGTCGTTCTCCGCCCGCGCCGCGTCGTCCTGCGCGGCCTGCAGGTCGACCAGGGCCTTGTTGGCCTGCTCCTGCTTGAGCTCGACGTCGTCCTGCAGCTGCGTCAGCTTCTGCTCGGCCTGGGCCAGCTGGTTGGTCAGCCGGCCGACCTCACCGGCCTTGGCGTTCGCTTCGGCCTTGCCGGCCTGGATCTCGGAGTCGCTGGGGTTGGGCGGCGGCGGGGGCGCCGCGAGGCCCGTGCCGCCGGCCCCGAACAAGATCACCAGCGTGAGCGCGCTCACGCTGAGTCCCCGGCGGACGTGCGGCACCCTCGGACCACGGCACCGTCCAAACAAGACCGCCACCTCCGCTCACCAGCGCACACCGCGTGTCACTGCAGTCACACCACTATCACAAGCATCAGCGGAAACTTACACAACGTAGGCACCAATTCCCCTCATTGAGGGACCCACGAATCAGATGGCGCAGCCCACACCGCGTGTCGTCTTGTCCGTTAAACAGGACACGCGTACTGTTTGAAGCACCGCGAGGTGTGGCATCCCGAATCCGGTCCTACGGTGGGGGTGCGCAAGACTCGCCACCACCGAACCGACCGAACTGACCCGGGACCGGCGCCGCACCGGCGCGGTGTCCCCGCCACTGGAGTTAGACGTGACCTCACCCGCCAGCAAGGACAGCTTCGGCGCCAAAGACACGCTGAAGGTCGGCGACGCCTCGTACGAGGTGTTCCGCCTGAACAAGGTCGAGGGCGCCGAGCGCCTGCCCTACAGCCTGAAGATCCTGCTCGAGAACCTGCTGCGCACCGAGGACGGCGCGAACATCACCGCCGACCACATCCGCGCGCTCGGCTCGTGGGACCCGAACGCCGACCCGTCGATCGAGATCCAGTTCACCCCGGCCCGCGTGATCATGCAGGACTTCACCGGCGTCCCCTGCGTGGTCGACCTGGCCACCATGCGCGAGGCGGTCACCGACCTCGGCGGCGACCCCGACAAGGTCAACCCGCTCGCCCCGGCCGAGCTGGTCATCGACCACTCGGTCATCATCGACGTCTTCGGCCGCGCCGACGCCTTCGAGCGCAACGTCGAGATCGAGTACGAGCGCAACCGCGAGCGCTACCAGTTCCTGCGCTGGGGCCAGGGCGCCTTCGACGAGTTCAAGGTCGTCCCGCCGGGCACCGGCATCGTGCACCAGGTCAACATCGAGCACCTCGCCCGCACGGTGATGTCGCGCAACGGGCAGGCCTACCCCGACTCCTGCGTCGGCACCGACTCGCACACCACCATGGTCAACGGCCTGGGCGTGCTGGGCTGGGGCGTCGGCGGCATCGAGGCCGAGGCGGCCATGCTGGGCCAGCCGGTGTCGATGCTCATCCCGCGCGTCGTCGGCTTCAAGCTGACCGGTGAGATCCCGGCCGGCGTCACCGCCACCGACGTCGTGCTCACCATCACCGAGATGCTGCGCCGCCACGGCGTGGTCGGCAAGTTCGTCGAGTTCTACGGCGAGAGCGTCGCCGAGGTGCCGCTGGCCAACCGCGCCACCATCGGCAACATGAGCCCGGAGTTCGGCTCCACCGCGGCGATCTTCCCGATCGACGACGAGACCGTCCGCTACCTCAAGCTGACCGGCCGCTCGGCCGAGCAGGTCGCGCTGGTCGAGGCCTACGCCAAGGAGCAGGGCCTCTGGCACGACCCGTCGCGCGAGGCCGCCTACTCCGAGTACCTGGAGCTGGACCTCTCGACGGTCGTCCCGTCGATCGCCGGCCCGAAGCGCCCGCAGGACCGCATCGAGCTGTCCGACGCGAAGTCGTCGTTCCGCAAGTCGATCCACGACTACGTGGACGGCGAGGACCCCACGCCGCACACCAAGATGGACGAGGCTTCGGAGGAGTCCTTCCCGGCCAGTGACGCCCCGTCGCTGTCGTTCGCCGAGGACGACGCCGCGCCGGTGACCAGCTCCGCCGCGAACGGCGCGTCCGGCCGCCCGAGCAAGCCGGTCAAGGTCAGCTCGGCCGACCGCGGCGAGTTCGTCCTCGACCACGGCGCCGTGGTGATCGCCTCGATCACCTCGTGCACCAACACCTCGAACCCGTCGGTCATGCTCGGCGCCGCGCTGCTCGCCCGCAACGCCGTCGAAAAGGGCCTCGCGGTCAAGCCGTGGGTGAAGACGTCGATGGCGCCGGGCTCGCAGGTCGTCACCGACTACTACACCAAGGCCAACCTGTGGCCGTACCTGGAGAAGCTGGGCTACCACCTGGTCGGCTACGGCTGCACCACCTGCATCGGCAACTCCGGCCCGCTCTCGGACGAGATCTCCGCGGCCATCCAGGAGAACGACCTCACCGCGGTCTCGGTGCTCTCGGGCAACCGGAACTTCGAGGGCCGGATCAACCCCGACGTGAAGATGAACTACCTCGCGTCGCCGCCGCTGGTCATCGCCTACGCGCTGGCCGGCACGATGGACTTCGACTTCGCGAACCAGCCGCTCGGCCAGGACACGGACGGCAACGACGTCTTCCTCAAGGACATCTGGCCGACGGCCAAGGAGATCCAGGAGACCATCGACCACGCGATCACGCAGGAGATGTTCACCAAGGACTACGCGGACGTCTTCGACGGCGGCGAGCGCTGGAAGTCGCTGCCCACCCCGGAGGGCAAGACCTTCGAGTGGGACGCCGAGTCCACCTACGTCCGGAAGCCCCCGTACTTCGAGGGCATGACGCCGGAGCCGGCCCCGGTCACCGACATCACCGGCGCGCGCGTGCTGGCGAAGCTGGGCGACTCGGTCACCACCGACCACATCTCCCCCGCCGGCGCGATCAAGCCGGGCACCCCGGCCGCGCAGTACCTGACCGAGCACGGCGTGGAGAAGAAGGACTTCAACTCCTACGGCTCGCGGCGCGGCAACCACGAGGTGATGATCCGCGGCACGTTCGCGAACATCCGCCTGCGCAACCAGCTCCTCGACGACGTGCAGGGCGGCTACACCCGCGACTTCACGCAGGAAGGCGCCCCGCAGGCGTTCATCTACGACGCGGCCCAGAACTACGCGGCGGCGGGCACCCCGCTGGTCGTGCTGGGCGGCAAGGAGTACGGCTCGGGCTCGTCGCGCGACTGGGCGGCCAAGGGCACGTCGCTGCTGGGCGTCCGCGCGGTGATCACCGAGTCGTTCGAGCGCATCCACCGGTCCAACCTGATCGGCATGGGCGTCATCCCGCTGCAGTTCCCGGCGGGCGAGTCGGCCTCGTCGCTCGGCCTGGACGGCACGGAGACGTTCGACATCGCGGGCATCACGGCGCTGAACGAGGGCTCGACCCCGCGCACGGTGCACGTCACGGCCACCAAGGCGGACGGCACCAAGGTCGAGTTCGACGCGGTCGTCCGCATCGACACCCCCGGTGAGGCGGACTACTACCGCAACGGCGGCATCCTGCAGTACGTGCTGCGGAAGATGACGCAGGCGTAAGGGTTTTGCGGTTCAGGGCCTCCCCGCTCGGCTGAGCGGGGAGGCCCTTTCTCATGCGGGCACGGCTTCCCAGCGCACGCTCGACACCGACGGCTCCAGCGACAACCGCGAGACCGCCGCCTCCATCTGGGCGTCGTCGCGCTGGTCGCCGACCAGCTCGGCGCGGACTTCCACGGTGCGGTCGTCCCGGTCCGTGCTCAGCACCGACAGCAACCGGAAGTCGGTGCGCGTCAACGACTGCACGAGCAACGCACGTACGTGCGCTTCCGTCGCATCGCGTGTGACGGCCTGGAACGCGTACCTCGTCGGCGTCTCGTCGCCGGCGTCGGGCCGGCGGTCGACGACGCGGCCCAGCGGCCGCAGCACCACGTTCACTCCGACCACGACGGCCGTCCCGGCCGCCGCGACGACGTACAACCCGGCTCCGGCCAGCGCGCCCACCGCCGCGGAGCACCAGAGCGTGGCGGCCGTGTTGAGGCCGCGGACGTTGAGGCCGTCACGCAGGATCACTCCGGCGCCGAGGAACCCGATGCCCGAAACGATCTGCGCCGCGACCCGGGTCGGGTCGGCGTCACCGCTCGAGGCCAGGCCGCCGAAGCCGTGGGCGGACAGCAGCACGAACAAGGTGGCACCCACCGCGACCAGGGCGTTGGTGCGCAGCCCGGCCATCCGGGCGCGGAACTGGCGCTCGACCCCGATGACGGCACCCAGGCCGACACCGGCGCCCACGCGCAGCAGCATGTCGAAAATGGTCATGATCCGGCTCTTTTCCGGCGTGCGCGCACTGCCGGACAGGGGGCGGCCGGAAGCTAGCCCCGCCGGAAACCTCCGGTGAGCGCGCGCCCGGCCGTCCGGGGACTGTCCGCTGGCATGTGCCGCTCACCTCGCTTCCCGTGTTCGTCGATGATCAACCCGGCCAGGGTAGCCGGTCCCGCGGCCCGGGGAAGGGCCGCGGGACCGGGCTCACACTCCGAAGGGCTGGACGTTCGGCTGGAACACCTGCCCGTTCGCCGGCACCTTCAGGTCGGTCAGGTAGTCGGCCACGGCCTGGTCGACACCGAGGGAGTCGCCCAGGATGCAGTGGCCGAACGCGTCGACCGACAGCAGCCGGGAGTTGCCGAGCTCGGCCGCCATCCGCTGGGCGAACTTGTACCGCGTGGCCGGGTCGTAGAAGTTGCCGACCACGACCACCGGGACGTCGGTCTTGGCGCGCCACGGACCCCGGTAGGCGTCCGGCTTCTTCGCCGGCCACACCGGGCAGGCCGCGGTGTCCGAGAACGCCTGCGACCGGCCGAAGGTCCGCGACTCGCGCTCCCACTTCGCGGCGATGTCCGGCACCTGTTCCTGCCTGATCCGGAACGGCTTGTCGGCGCAGTTGACGGCGAAGTACGAGTCGTCGCCGGTGTACGGGCTGTCCGGCCTCAGGTCGGCCAGGCCCCGGTGCCCGAGGGCGGGTGCCGTCAGCGGCCGCGGCCGCAGCGACTGTGTCTGCGCCTGCGCGGACGGGTGGATCGCGGTGTAGTACGTCTGCAGCCAGTCGGCCAGGGCGGCGAACGCACCCGGGCTGTAGAGGACGCCGCCCACGGTGCCGGTGAACTCGCTGATGTCGAGCGGGTCGGAGCCGGGAAGCGTGATCGGCTGCTTGCGGAGGTACTCCCGCAGCTCGTCGAACTTCGCCCGCGGGTTGCCGTCGCTGAAGGCGCACTTCGGGCCGGCCTGATCACAGCGCTTGAGGAAGGCGTCCAGCGCGATTTCGAAGCCCTGCGCGCGTTCCCGGTCGTACTGCACGCCGTCGCTGGTGCGCAGGGCCGGGTCGACGTTGCCGTCGATCACGATCGCCCGCGACTGCTTCGGGAACATCGCCGCGTACGTCGAGCCGATCAGCGTGCCGTAGGAGAAGCCCACGTAGTTCAGCTTCCGGTCGCCGACGGCGGCCCGCAGCGTGTCGAGGTCGCGGACGACGTCCTTGGTGGACATGTGGTCGAGCAGCGAACCGGCGTTGTTCTTGCAGAACCGGCCGTAGTCGCGGTAACTGGCCAGGGTGCCCGAGATTTCGGCGCGCGAGATCGGCACGCCGACCTGGGCGGCGAAGACCTCGTCGGCGTCTTCCTGGGTGGTGAAGCAGCGCAGCGGGTTGCTCGCGCCGACCCCGCGCGGGTCGAAGCCGATGAGGTCGAACCGGTCGAGGACCTGCGGCCGGAAGATCGCCTGGCCGGCGATCGGCATGGTCAGGCCCGGGCCGCCGGGACCACCCGGGTTGAGGAACAGCGACCCGACGCGCTTGTCGGGGGTGCGCGCGGCGCGCTTGAGCAGCGCGATGTCGATGGTGCCCAGCGAAGCGTCGTCGTGGTCGATGGGGACGCGGTAGCGGGCGCAGCTGTAGAACTTGACCTGGTCGGCGGGAACGCCGGCGAGGACGTCGCTTTCGCAGGTGCCCCAGGCGACGGCCGGGGTCGCGCCGACGACGGCGGGCTTGACGACCGAGTCTTCCGCCGCGGCGGCGGTCCCGGCCGGCCCGGCCAGCCCCACGCCGGCCACGAGCGCCCCCACCAGCGCCAACGACCGCACCCGGCCCTGTGTGGATCTCGGCAAGATGGTTCCTCCCTGGGTCGCACACTTCGCCGCGAGTTCACGACGTCACGGCGCGTTACCCGGGAGAGACTGGCACAAACCGGTGAATCCCGGCACCGGCCGAACGGATGGTCAGAACCTATCGAGCCACCCGAGCAAGCACGAAAACCGGCAACCGCCGGGCCGCCTCGCGCTGCTCCATCGCATACCCCGGCCAGAACGCCAGCAGCTCCGCCCACATCCGCTCGTACTCCTCGCCGTGCAGTTCCCGCGCGACGACGTCGACCGGCTTGCCCGCCAGGGCCACCGTGCACTTCGGGTTCGCCCGCAGGTTGTGCGCCCAGGCTGGGTCGTGGGGGCGGCCCCAGTTCGAGGCCGTCAGCACGAAGCCGTCTCCGCGGGGGTAGTAGAGCAGGTTGGTGCTGCGGGGCAGCCCGCTCTTGCGGCCCGTCGTCGTGAGGCGCAGGGACGGCAGCCCGGCGAGCGCCACGAGGCTCACCCGGCCGCCGAACGCCTTGTGCAGTTTCTGGTCCGCCCACACGACGAACCGGGCTGTGCGCATCAGCCACGGTTTCGTGCCGGCGGCCCGCGCCAGCGCGCGGAGAGGATTAGCCACGCACGGATTTTGCCAGGCTCACCCCGAACCGCTGCTGGGAGTCGGTCCACCAGTGCTCGAGGGCGAACCCGGCCGCGGCCAGCTCCGCCTCGACGCCGCTCGGGCGGAACTTCGCCGAGATCTCCGTCCGGACGTGCTCGCCCTCGGCGAAGCTCACCGTCAGGTCCGCTCCCGGGATCTCGACGGTCAGCGCCCGCCGGGCCCGCAGGCGCATCTCGATCCACTCGTTTTCCGCGTCCCAATAGGAGACGTGCTCGAACTCGTCGACGTCGAAGTTCGCGCCGAGCCGGGCGTTGATCACCCGCAGCACGTTCTTGTCGAACTCCGCCGTGACGCCGGCCGCGTCGTCGTAGGCGCGTTCGAGGATCCGGGGGTCCTTGACGAGGTCGGTGCCGAGCAGCAGCCACTCCCCCTCGTCGAGCACCTCCCGGACCGACTGCAGGAAGGTCGCGCGTTCGGCGGGCAGGAAGTTGCCGATCGTGCCGCCGAGGAAGGCGACCACCCGCGGCTGGCCGTCCGGCAGCAGGTCGAGGTGCTGGGTGAAGTCGCCGACGACCCCGCGCACCGCCAGCCCCGGGTAGTCCTTCGAGATCGCCTCGGCGGCCTCGGCCAGCGCGGATTCGGACACGTCCAGGGGGACGAACGCCTCCAGGGTGCCGTGGCCGGTGAGCGCGTCGAGCAGCAGGCGGGTCTTCTCGCTCGATCCCGAGCCGAGTTCGACGAGAGTGTGCGCGCCGGTCAGCTCGGCGACGTCGCCGGCGTGCGCGGCCAGCACCTCGCGCTCGCTGCGGGTCGGGTAGTACTCCGGCAGCTGGGTGATCTTCTCGAACAGCTCGCTGCCGTCGGCGTCGTAGAACCACTTGGGCGGCAGCCACTTCTGCGGCGCGGTGAGCCCGGCGACGACGTCCGCGCGCAGTTCCGCGGTGACGGCGTCGCCGGAGCGGTGGTGGTCGAGATCGACTTCGGTCATGACAGCTCCTGGGTCAGGGGAAGCAGGTCGACGCCGGCCGCGGTGGCGCGCACGGCGTGGTGGTCGGGGACGGGCCGCCAGCGCGGGTCGCCGTCGAAGGGTTCGGACGCCAGCCACACTCCGGCCGGGGTCTCCAGCACGGACAGTGCGTGCGTCCAGGTCGTGCCGATCAGCGTGGTGCCGTCGGTGAGCAGGAAGTTCAGCCGGGAGCCGGGCGCGGCCGCTTCGACGGCGAGGGTCAGCTCCGCCACCGCCGTCAGCGGGTCCGCGCCCGTGGCGAGCCGGGCGCGCAGCAGCGCCCAGAGCACCACCGAGTCCGTCGGCGCCTCCAGGGTCAGCAGTTCGGTGACCGGCAGGGTCTTCGCCAGTTCCGCGAGCGAATCCGGGTAGCCGCGGACGACGCCGTTGTGGCTGAACAGCCACGGCCCGGCGGTGAACGGCGCCGCGGCCGCCTCGGTCACCGGCAGGCCGGTGGTGCCGTTGCGGACCGCGGCGACGAACGCGCCCGAAGTGACCGCCGCGGCCAGCGGCGGCAGCGTCTCGTCCGTCCACAGTGGAGTCGAACGCCGGTGGCGCAGCGGCGGCGAGCCCGGGCCGGGGTACCACCCCAGCCCGAACCCGTCCGCGTTGACCGAGCCGCCGCCACGCATGTCCGCCGGCGCGTACGACTGCACCAGCAGGGAATGCGGGGCGTGGAAGAGCGCCTCGGCGGGCGAGAGCGGCTCGCCGAGGTAGCCGATGTGGCGGCACATGCGCCTACCCCACCTCGCCGGGGGCCGCGTCGCGGGCGGTGCGGAAGCCGGCGAAGATCTGCCGCCGGATCGGGTAGTCCCAGTTGCGGAAGGTGCCCCGGATGGCCGCCGAGTCGGTGCCGAACGACCCGCCGCGCAGCACCTTGTACTCGGGTCCGAAGAAGACCTCCGAGTACTCCCGGTACGGGAAGGCGGAGAACCCCGGGTAGCCGTGGAAATCGGTCGACGTCCACTCCCAGACGTCGCCGATCAGCTGGTGCACCCCGGTCGGCGACGCGCCGGCCGGGTACGCCCCCGCCGGCGCCGGGCGCAGGTGCCGCTGGCCGAGGTTGGCGTGCTCGGCCGCCGGTTCCTCGTCGCCCCAGGGGAACCGGCGCGACCGGCCGGTGGCCGGGTCGAACCGCGCCGCCTTCTCCCACTCCGCCTCGGTCGGCAGCCGCCGCCCGGCCCAGGCCGCGTACGCCTCGGCCTCGTAGTAGGAGACGTGCACGACCGGCTCGTCGGCCGGCAGCCGCTCGTAGACGCCGAAGCGGGTCCGCCACCAGCCGTCCTGTTCCCGCTTCCAGAACCGCGGCGCGGTGATGGAGTTTCCGGTCCGGTAGGCCCAGCCGGCCTCGCTCCACCACCGCCGGTCGTCGTAGCCGCCGCCGTCGAGGAATTCGGCGTAGGCACCACAGGTCACCGGCACCGTGTCCATCCAGAACGCCTCGACGGCGACCTCGTGCGCCGGACGCTCGTTGTCCAGGGCCCACGGCTCGGCCGACGTGCCCATCGTGAAGGCCCCGCCCGGGACCAGGACCTCGGCCGGCAGCGTGCCGGACCGTGCGGGCGGCGGCTCCGGCGCGTGCAGCACCGGGTCGCCCTTGCGGAGCTGGTGGGTGGCCAGCATCGTCTCGTCGTGCTGCTGCTCGTGCTGGGTGATCATGCCGAACGCGAACGCCTGCTCGGTCAGCCGCCGGCCTTCCATCGGCGCGTGCTCCAGCACGTCGAAGGCCTTCTCGCGGACCTGCTTGACGTACGCGCGCGCCTCGGCCGGGCCGAGCAGCGGCAGCTCCGGCCGGTCGGCGCGGGCGTGCTGGAAGGCGTCGTAGATGTCATCGATGTCCGGGCGCAGCGGTTCCCGGCCGCCGACGTCGCGGACCAGCCACAGCTCCTCCTGGACGCCGATGTGCGCCAGGTCCCAGACCAGCGGCGACATCAGCTTCGAATGCTGGCGGACGAGGTCTTCGTCGTCGACCGCGTCGGTCAGCGCGACGCTGCGCGCCCGCGCCCGGGTCAGCGCCTCCGCCGCCCGCGCGCGCAGGTCCTGCGCGTTCAGTTCGCCCAGTGCTTCCGTGCTCATGCTTCGCTCCTCGATCGGTCCGCGCGCCCCAGCACGCTCTCGCTGATCCCGGTGATCGACTCCTCCGCCAGCCCCGTCACGCCCAGCTCGGCGCAGCCGAGGCCGGCCAATGCCGCCGCGGCGGCCGCCAGGTCCGGGTCGGCCAGGCCGCGCCGCGCCGCCGCGGTCCACCGGCCGTCGACCGGCGCGCAGATCTCGCGCACCTTCTCGACGGTGGCCGGCCGGGCGAGCAGCGCCGACACCAGGGCGACCGGGGCCAGCCACTCGTCCGGCGGTTGCGCGTCGAGGTACCGGATCTCCAGGTAGCCCTGCGGGCGGACCGGCGTGAACATGGTCGTGAGGTGGTAGTCGAGGTCGGCCACCGTCGGCCGCGGCAGCAGCGCCGCCGCGCCCCGGCCGTCGATCCAGTCGGCGAACGTCAGCCCCTCGGGCGCGTCCCACGGCCGGTCGCCGCGGGGCAGCACCATCAGGGGGACGTCCATCAGGCGCTCCGCCCACGCGCCGGCCGGGTCGTCGCCCGCCACGGCGGCCGTGCGCGTGCGCACCGCTTCCGTGTCGTGCACCGCCAGCCAGCGGGCGGAGGCGTGTCCCGTGTCCCGTCCGGCGTGGACGCGGGAGTTGGCGAAGAGGGCGAGCAGCGGCGGGCCCATCGCGTGCGCGGCCGCCCACCGCGCCGCGTAGTGCTCGGGCTCCCCCGCGTCGACGCAGACCTGCAGGCCGGCGGTGCTGCACATCATGGTGAGGCCGCCGGGACCGATCGGCGCGAACCGGCGCTCCATGGCCGCGTACCGCGGGGTGTGGAGGAGCCGGCGGGGCGCGCGGTGGGCGTCGATGCCCGTTTCGCCCAGGACGAGGTCGTGCCGGGCGAGGCTGTCACGCAGGTGGAGGAGGTCGGCCGTGACGACTGCGTCGAGCTCACGCAGCGAGGCCTGGGGAAGGGCGGAAATCTCGACCTGGCACCCGGGTTCGAGGCTCACGGGCGAGCCGGCCGGGAGAGGTGCGGCGGGGCTGCCGGGGCGGAGCGTCCGCGGGGTGTGCGGGCCCAGCGCCGCGGCGAGGACGTCGGGATCGAGGGGTCTGGCCGGGTCGTCGGCATGGTGCACGGTGAACTCCAGCTCCACGCCGGTCAGGCGCGGTGGTCCGTGCTTGAAGCACACCGATGCGACGTACGCCTCGCCGGCCGCGCGATCCGCCAGGACCCGCGCGGTGCGGTTCGACGCACTACCCGACTTCTCGGGGAAATCGTGCACCGCTGTCATGTCCGTTCCTGTTCCGTGGGTGGGGAACTTCTCGCCTTCGGACGCTACACGCGGGGTACGACAAATTCAGGGCGGATCCTGCGGGCCGGGAGGTGTTCACCACCCTGTAAGAAGTCCCTGATCAGGGCAAAGCCGGTTCGGTACCGAGTCCGAGCTCGGCCGCGGAAGCCCGCACCGCGTCGATCACGAGGTGCAGCGCGGGCCGCCGGAACGCGGTGCGCCGGTAGGCGATCGACACCGTCCGCAGCAGCGGCGTGGTGAGCGTGACGACGTCGATCCCGGGCGGCCGCAGCAGGCGCAGGCCCAGGTCGGACACGAGGGTGATGCCGAGCCCGGCCCCCACCATCGCCATCGCCGTCGACTGCTCTTCGACCTCGTGGTTGATCTTCGGCGAGAAGCCGTGCCGCTGGCAGGCGGTGCGCATCGCGCGGCCGAAGTGCGACTTGGCGCCGGCCAGGATCCACGGGTGCTCGGCCAGCTCGTCCAGGGCCGCCGACCCGGACGGCACGGCACCCCGCGGCACCGCGGCGTGCAGCCGTTCGACGGCGACGACCGCGCGTTCCAGTCCGGCGTCCCACGGCGTCGGCGCGTCGGAGTAGTCGATGACGAAGGAGAGGTCGAGGCTGCCGTCCCGGACCGCTTCCGCGGTGTCTTCGGGGGCCAGTTCGCGGGTGCGCACCTCGATGCCGGGGTGCGCGCCGGCCAGGGCGGTCAGCGCCGTGGGCAGGAGGCCGGAGGCCACCGACGCCCACACCCCCGCGGTCAGCCGGACCGTGCGGGCGTCCTGGGCCTCCTCCAGGGCGAGGGTCGCCCGCTCGACCGAGCCGAGGATCTCCTCGGCGTGCTCGGTGAGCAGGGTGCCGAGCTCGGTCAGCTGGACGCGCCGGCCGAGCCGTTCGAACAGCTTCGCCCCCACGTCCCGCTCGAGCTGCGCAAGCTGCTGCGACACCGCCGAAGCGGTGTAGTGCAGGGCCGCGGCCGCCGCCGTGACCGTGCCCCGGCGGTGCAGCTCGCGCAGCATCCGCAAGCGGTGCAACGAAAGCTCCATACACAAAACTTAAACGAGATCGTGCAGCAGCGTTAAATGGACGGGCGGGCCACCGGGGGCGCACGCTCGTGATGGCGGTCACGAGGCCGCCCCGGACTTCCCTGGAGGTGAGTGGCCCGATGACCCCCGCCGAACCGCTGATGCGGCTCACGTGGACCGACCCCGTCACTGGCGCGCACGGCTACCTGGTCGTGCACAGCCTGGTCTCCGGCGTCGCCACCGGCGGCACCCGGATGCGGGCCGGCTGCACGATGTCCGAGGTCGAGGACCTCGCCCGGGGCATGGCGAACAAGACCGCGACCTTCAACCTGCCGGTCGGCGGGGCCAAGGGCGGCATCGACTTCGACCCCAAGGACCCGCGCGCCTTCGACGTGCTGAAGCGTTTCTGCGCGTTCCTGCGGCCGTGGCTGGACGCGCACTGGGTGACCGCCGAGGACCTGGGCGTCCCCCAGCACCTGATCGACTCGGTGTTCGCCGAGCTCGGGCTGGAGCAGTCGTACCACGCGGCGATCCGCCGTTCGGCCGATCCGGCGCGCACCCTGCGCCGGGTGCAGGCGGGCCTGAACGCGCCGGTCCCCGGCGGGCTGCTGCTCGGCGACGTCGTCGGCGGCTACGGCGTGGCGCAGGCGTGCCTGGGCGTCGCGGCGGCGTGGGACTGGAATGTGCGCGAGACGACGGTGGCGATCCAGGGCATCGGCACGATGGGCGGCGGCGCGGCCTGGTACCTGCACGAAGCCGGCGTGAAGGTGGTCGCGGTGGCCGACGCCGCGGGCACGCTGTACGACCCGGCCGGGCTCGACGTCCCGGCGCTGCTGGACCTGCGTGACCGCTTCGGCGAGGTGGACCGCTCCCCGCTGCCCGCCGGAGTCCGTTCGCTGCCGCGCGAGACGATCGTCGGGATCGACGCGGACATCCTCGTGCCGGCCGCGATCTCCTACGCGCTGCGGCCGGACAACGAGAGCGTGGTGAAGGCCAAGGTGGTCGTCGAAGCGGCCAACGCGGCGACGACGCCGGACGCGGAAGCCGCGCTGTCGGCCCGCGGGATCGCGGTGGTGCCCGACTTCGTCGCCAACGCGGGCGCGGCGGCCTGGGCGTGGTGGCTGCTGCTGGGCGAGGTCGGCGCGGACCCGGCCGACTCGTTCCTGCGCCTGCGCACCGAAATGCAGGCGAAGATCGCGCTGCTGCTGGCGGAGTGGAACATGGACCGGCTGCCGCTGCGCGTCACCGGGCTGCGGCTCGCCGAGGCCAATCGCACGCGGCGCGCCGAAGCCGCGCTCGCCCCGGAAGGCGAGCCGGGCCTGCTCATCCCCTGAGCGCGAACCGGTCGGTCGCGCCGATCAGGACGTCCTGCATCGACGCGGCCGACACGGTGTGCCCGACGTCGCCGAGCAGCACCAGTTCACTGCCCGGCCAGGCGTGGTGCAGCAGCCAGGGCGTGCCGACGAGGTTGCTCGTGTCCAGCACGCCCTGCGCCAGCACCGCGGGGATGCCCGCGAGCTTCCCGGCCTGGCGCAGGATCTCGCCGTCTTCGAGGAACGCGCGGTTGCTGAAGTAGTGCGTGACGATCCGGGCGAAGCAGAGCCGGTAGGCCGGGTCCTCGAAGACATCGGGCGGCGGGACGCCCGGCAGCATCGCGTCCTCCCAGGCGCACCAGTCCTTCGCGGCCCGGTGGTGGACGGCGGGGTCCGGGTCCATCAGGAGCCGGTGGTAGGCCGCCGAAAGGTCGTCGTCGCGCTCGCCTTCCGGCACGCCTTCGCGGAACTTGGCGAAGCCCTCCGGGAAGTAGGCGCCGAGGCCGCGGATGAGCATTTCGATCTCGACGTACCGGTCGGTCGCGAGGCCCATCAGGACCATTTCGCTGACGCGCTCGGTGTGGCGCAGCGCGTAGGTCAGGCTGAGCACGGAGCCCCAGGAACCGCCGAACAGCAACCACTTCTCGATGCCGAGGTGGGTGCGCAGGCGCTCGAAGTCGGCGACCAGGTGGCCGGTGGTGTTGGCGGACAGGTCGGCGACCGGGGCACCGGCGTGCGGGGTGCTGCGGCCGCAGCCGCGCTGGTCGGCCAGGACGATCCGGTAGCGCGCGGGGTCGAAGAACCGGCGGACGTTCGCCGAGCAGCCGGAGCCGGGGCCGCCGTGCACGACGAGCGCGGGCTTGCCGTCCGGGTTGCCGCAGGTCTCCCAGTACATCTCGTGGCCGTCGCCGACATCGAGCCGGCCGTGGTCGTAGGGCTCGATCTCGGGGTACATCAGCGCGTCCTCCCGCCCGGATACAACAGCGCTGTCACATTAGCGCCTGGGCGCATTCACGTGCACGCTTTTTTCGTTCAGCCCAGGGTGCCGGCCAGCTCGGTGAGCGTGTCGGCCAGCTCCTGCGGGCCCGCCGGGCCGATGTGGATGACGGCGTCGTCGCCCGAGCCGGTGGTGTAGCTGAGGTAGCGGCCCCAGTCGGTGTCGGCGTAGTGCAGCGGCTGCTGCAGGCAGGTGTGCCGCCCGACGTCGTCACGACGGCCGACGTAGAGCTCCCCGCTGCCCGAGACGGGCCGCTGCACGAGGCTGACGACGTCGGCGACGGCCGGGGCCAGCGGGTAGGCGGCCTGCCCGCGCCGGGCGGCCTCGGTCAGGTCGGCCACCCGGACGGTGCGCGGGTGTCCCCCGCCGGGCCCGACCGGCGGCAGCTGCTCGACGAGCGCCTCGGCCAGCCGGTTCCGGTCGATCTCCTGCACGCCGACGTGCGTCCCGTCGGAGACGGCGAGGACGGCCTGCAGCCCCTTCGCGGCGGCGAGGACGCCGTAGGTCCGGCCGCCGGTGCCGACCCAGCCGTAGCACTCCCGCGCGGGGCTGACCAGCAGCGGAAGCCAGTCGAGGAAGTCGACGGTGGCCCGGCCGCGGGCATCGACGAGCCCGGCCTCGGCGAGCGCGGCGTCGACCCGCTTGCCGGCTTCCGCACGCTCCTCGTCCGAGAGCCACAGAGGCTCCGGGCGCAGGGTGAGGTGCAGCTGGCCGACCTGTTCCCGGTCGGCCAGCGCGGCCAGCGCCTCGACCGGAACGTCCACCCGGCCTGTTGCCACGTCCACCTGCCTCTTGTTCGCTCGGGTCGCCCTATTCACCGATGACCGGCGGGCTGGTCCGCTGGTCGGTGCCGAAGATCGCGTCCGGATCGGCCTCGATCAGGTAGTCCGGCCGCTGGTGCTCGTCGTCTTCTTCGCCTTCGCCCCGGCGTCCGCCGGGACCCATCGGCCCCATCTGCCCGCCGCGCCCGGCGGCCGACCGCGCGGCGGCCGCCTCCGCGGCGGCGGCGTTGCCCAGGCTGCCCATGCCGGAGCCGCGGCCGCTGCCGAGAGCGCGTTCGCCTGCGCCGCCTGCCCCGCTCCCGCCGCCGGTGCCGGAGCCTCCCCGGCCGGTGGAGTCGAGGAGCCGGCCGCCGGCGTTCCCGCTGTTCGGGCCGCGGCCGCCGCCGGTGCCGGAGTGGGGATCGCCGGAGTTCGGGAAGTTCGGGCCGTAGTTCTGGCCGCCCCCGGTGTTGGTGGGATAGAAGTCGACCCCACCGGTGTTCGGCGGCGTCTTCCCGGGCTGGTCGGTGGTCTGCCCCGGCCGCGTCGGCACGTTCGGGCGGCCGGTGCCGGTGGTGTGCGTGTCGTCGCCGCCGGTCCCTCCGGTGCCGCCGGTACCACCCGTTCCTCCGGTGCCCCCGGTTCCGCCGGTGCCGCCCGTGCCCCCGGTGCCACCCGTGCCACCGTTCCCGCCGGGCTTGTCCCCGCCGCCGGTCTGCCCGGGATCGAAGCCGGTGGTCGAGGTGTGGTCGTCGCCGCCGGGATCACCTCCGGGGTGCCCGGGCAGCCACTTGCTGCGGTCGGTCGGCTCGACCCGGCCCGGGCCGTCCGGGGTGGTCACGGAGATGGCGGCACCGTCGGACTCGAGGATGCCGTAGTCGGTCGGGAGCGAGGCCCGCGTGCCGCTGGTGACGTTGCTGTACTGGTCCATGACGCGGACGTTGGTCTCGTTCGCGGCGTTGTACTTGGCCATCCCGGCCTGGTAGGAATCGATGTCGTCCTTGGCCATGAACGGCCCGGCGATCGGGATCGCGGCTTTCAGCCCGGTGGTCCAGGGGTTGGGCTTGTCGGGCTTCGGCGGGACTTCGACGACGGCATTGCTGGAGGAGTCGAAGACGGCAGCCTGGGTGTCGACGGAAACCTTGGTGATGTCGAGCGGCGCGGCGGTTTCGGCGAAGGCCTGTTCCAGCGGACCGGCGCCGGCGTTCGCCGCGTCCGCGGCGTCGCCGGTCCACGAGTTCACCATGCGCGACTGCAGCGCCTTGATGCTCGCGCCCCGCTCCATGTAGGCGTCGGACAGCTGCTGCACCGTCTCGGCCACCTGGCGCAGACCGTTGGTGTCGCCCTGTCTGAAGTTCTCGTAGATCTGCTTGCCGTCCACTCGTCAGGCCCCCTTGAGTGTCTTGATGATGCTCGCCGCCACCTGGTTGGCCACCGCGCAGGAGTCGTCCTGGCCCTGGTAGCCCTGGGCGTACACGTTGAACGCGAGGTCGTCGGCGATCCCGACGTCCAGGCCGCAACTGCCGAGGGCGCGCTCGTCCTGGACGTCGACGTAGATCGCCGGGTAGCCGTCGACGTCCGGGGCGCGCTCCAGGAACTTGGTGATCTTGCCGGAGCGGTAGGCGGCGTACGCCCCGGCCAATCCGCCCGCCCCCTGCTCACGGTTGCCGGTGCCGAGCGCGGCCGAGAGCCCGAGCCCTTCGCCGGAAAGCTTCCACAGGCAGGACGGTCCCGCCGCGGTGGCCGGCGTGTCCCCTTGCGGGGTGTACTTGCCCGGATCCGTGTACCGCAGTGAAGCCAGCAGGTCCTTCGGCACCAGTCCACACGGGTCGGAGGCGTACTTGCCCGCGTCGAGCGGCGGCTGGGTCACCTTGGGCACTTCCGGGTCCACCGGCGACGACGTGCCCGCCGGCGCCGAAGAGCTCGGCGCGGGGGACGCGACACCCCCCGTCGTCGGGCTGCAGGCAGTGGCCAGTCCCGCGGAAACGACCACGGACACGGCGAGGACGCAGATTTTGCTTCGCACGAGGTTCGTTCGCCTATGCCTTGAAGGTGTCCGACAGATCCTGGTCGGTGACCACGGTCTTCGACTGGGCTTCCTTGAGCTTCTTGATGTACGCCTGCGCGTACTTGCGCATCGAGTCGTTCTGGCGCTGGAGGGCGGAAATCGAGTCGCCGGTCGTCGACGCGTAGCTGTCACTGGCCGGGTCCTGGCCCGGCGCCAGCCGGTCGGCGAACCGGAGACCCTTGATCTTCTCGCCGTCGTCGACGATCTTGTCCAGCAGGTCCTCCCACTGGCCGATCACCGCGGCGAGCTCTTCGGGGTCCATCTTGAACTGGCCGCCCTTGCCGCCGCCGTAGACGCGGCCCGGGGTGTCGAAGACGTCGCCCCACAGCGCTCTGGCCGCCGCGCCGGCCTCACCGATGATCACCGCGCACCTTCCCCTCAGCTCACCCACCGTGATGGGGCAAACCTTAGCCAACCGTCTCACTTCGTGTCAGCGAATCGCCGCAACGTTCAGACGGCGGGGGCAACCGGGCGGTTCCCTGCACTCCCGGTCACAGTACGTACGTACGGATTGCGAACTCCCAGTCCGCGGTGCCAGGATTTCAGGATGCCACGCGTAAGCCAGGATCACCTCGACGCACGCCGGCGCCAGATCCTCGACGGCTCGCGCGTCTGCTTCGCGCGCTACGGCTACGAAGGTGCCACAGTCCGGCGCCTGGAGGAAGCCACCGGCCTCTCGCGCGGGGCCATCTTCCACCACTTCCGCGACAAGGAATCGCTCTTCCTCGCCCTCGCCGAGGACGACGCCCTGCGGATGGCCGACGTCGTCGCCGAACAGGGCCTCGTCCAGGTCATGCGGGACCTGCTCGCCGGGGGCGACCACCCCGCCGACTGGCTCGGGACACGCCTGGAGGTGAGCCGGCGGCTGCGCACCGATCCCGAGTTCCGGGGCCGGTGGGCCGAACGGTCCGAGCAGCTCACCACCGCCACCCGGCTGCGCCTGCTGCGCCAGCGCGAGGCCGGGAACCTGCGGGACGACGTCGACGTCGACGTCCTCACCGCCTTCCTCGAGCTCGTCCTCGAAGGACTCGTCTCGCACCTGGCCATGGGCCTGCCGGCCGCCGGGCTGGGGCCGGTGCTCGACCTCGTCGAAGAAACCGTGCGCCGGCACCGGCCGAGCCGCGGATGAGCGCTCCGACACACCCGGTACGCGAGCGGCGAGCGCGAAAGACACGTTAAGATTGTCCGCAATAACCGCAGTACACACCGATTCACCGCTAGGAGTGACCGTTTCGTGCGCGCAGCGCAGTCACCCGGTGACAGTACCGGGCCGGGTGACCGACCCGGCTGTCCGATAGGTTCATCCCCCGCCACCGAGGCGGGTGCGGAATGATCCAGATCCTGCTCGCCGTCGCCGGCGTCCTCCTCTTCGTCCTGCTGACGATCGGCACCGGGCTCGCCGTCGCGGCCGAGTTCTCGCTGACCGCCCTGGAACGCAGCACCGTCGAGGCCAACGTCCGCCAGGTCGGCGACCGCCGCGCGGTGACCGTCCAGAAGGCCCACCGGACGCTGTCCTTCCAGCTCTCCGGCGCCCAGGTCGCGATCACGCTGACCACGCTGATCACCGGGTACCTGGCCGAGCCGCTGATCGGCGAGCTCGTCCGGCCGCTGCTCACCGGCCTCGGGCTGCCGGCCGGGTTCGCCGGCGGCGCGTCGATCGTGCTCGCGCTGATCATCGCCACGTCGCTGTCGATGATCCTCGGCGAAATGGTGCCGAAGAACCTCGCGATCGCCCGGCCGCTGCCGACCGCCCGCGCGGTCGCCGGCTACCACTCGCGGTTCTCCTCGCTCTTCCGCTGGCTCATCACGCTGATGAACAACAGCGCGAACTTCCTCGTGCGCAAGTTCGGCGTCGAACCGCAGGAAGAGCTGCGGTCCGCGCGCTCGCCGCAGGAGCTGGGCTCGATCGTGCGCTCCAGCGCCGAAAGCGGCACGCTCGACACGTCCACCGCCGAGCTGCTCGACCGCTCGCTGCGGTTCGGCGAGCGCACCGCGGAGGAGCTGATGACCCCGCGCGTGCAGCTCGAATCGCTCGCCGTCGACGACACCGTGGAAGACCTCATCGAGATCTCCCGCCGCACCGGCTTCTCCCGGTTCCCGGTGCACGCCGAGGACCTCGACGACGTCCGCGGCGCCGTGCACGTCAAGCAGGCCTTCGCCGTGCCCGCGGCGGACCGGGCCGCCGTGCCGATCGGCTCGGTCATGCGGCCGGTGCCGACCGTGCCGGAGTCCCTGCCCGGCGACGACCTGCTGCTGCGCTTGCGCGACTCCCGCTTCCAGCTCGCCATCGTCGTCGACGAGTACGGCGGCACGGCCGGGCTGGTGACCCTGGAGGACGTCGTCGAGGAGATCATCGGCGACGTCCGCGACGAGCACGACGAGCGCGAAGCACCGGCCTCCCAGCAGGTCGGCGCGGACAGCTGGCTGGTCTCCGGGCAACTGCGCGCGGACGAGGTCACCAGTGTCACCGGGTTCCGGATGCCCGACGGCGACTACGAGACCATCGCCGGGCTGATCCTCGAGCGGCTGGGCAAGATCCCCGCCGAGGGGGACGCCACCGAGGTCGACGGCTGGCTGCTCACCGTGACCACGATGGACAAGCGCCGGATCGCCGAGGTCGAGGTCGCCCCGGTCCGGGAACCGGCCCCGCAAGCGGAGGTGGCGTTGTGAGCGACTGGCTGAACATCGCCCTCGTCGTCGTCCTGCTGCTGGCCAACGCCTTCTTCGTCGGCGCGGAGTTCACGCTGATCTCCTCCCGGCGCGACCGGCTCGAAGCCTTGCTGGAACAGGGCAAGACGCGCGCCCGGATCGTCATCAACGCGAGCAGGCACGTCTCGCTGATGCTCGCCGGCGCGCAGCTGGGCATCACCATCTGCTCGCTGCTTCTGGGCCGCGTCGGCGAGCCCGCGATCGCGCACCGGCTGGCGGCGGGCTTCGACGCCCTCGGCCTGCCCGAGGCGCTGCTGCACCCGATCTCCTTCGCGATCGCGCTGGCGTTCATCACCGTGGCGCACGTGCTGATCGGCGAGATGGTGCCGAAGAACCTCGCGATCGCCGAGCCCGAGCGGCTCGCGCTGTGGCTGGTGCCGGCGCACGTCGCGTGGGTGAAGCTGGCCAACCCGTTCATCTGGCTGCTGAACTTCGTGGCCAACTCGCTGCTGCGCGCGTTCCGCGTCGAGCCGAAGGACGAGCTGGAGACGGCCTACACGTCCGACGAGCTGGCCGAGCTGCTCAGCGAGTCGCGCCGCGAAGGCCTGCTCGACCAGTCCGAGCACCAGCGGCTCGCCCAGACGCTGTCGTCGGTGCAGAAGACGGTCGCCGACGTCCTGGTGCCGACCGCCGAGCTGACCACGCTCCCCTGCGGGCCGACCGTCGGCGAGGTCGAGCGGGCGGTGTCGTCCACCGGATTCTCGCGGTTCCCGGTGTGCACCGACGACGGGCGCCTGACCGGCTACATCCACGTCAAGGACATCCTCGACCTGGCCGGGCAGGACCCGGGCACGACGGTGCCGTCCTCGAAGACGCGCGCGCTGACCGAACTGCGTGCCGACGCCCGGCTCGACGTCGCGCTGTCGGCCATGCGCAAGGAGCGCAGCCATCTCGCGCGGGCCCTGGACGAGGACGGGAACGCCGTCGGCGTCGTGGCGCTGGAAGACCTGGTCGAGGAGTACGTGGGCACGGTGCGCGACGGCACCCACGTGGGCGCATGACCGAAGTACTCGCCGAGGCGGACTGGCTGGCCCGGGAGGCGGCGCACACCGCACGGATGCGCCGCTGGACCGGCCCGCACCAGGAGCGGCGGGCGCGCGGCGAGAAGCACCCGGTACTGGACTTCCTCTTCACGTACTACTCGTACCGGCCGTCCCACCTCGAGCGGTGGCAGCCCGGGCCCGGCGTCGCGCTCGCCGGGCCCGCGGCGCGGCGCTTCCTGGACCGCAAGGGGTACGTCGCCACGCCCGAGGGCGTCCTGCTCGATCCGGCGGGCTTCGGTGAGGGCAAGGTGCGGACGGCCGAGTTCGTCCTCGCCCTGCTGACCGCGACGGCGTCCCGCGCGCCCCGGCTGAGCTGCTTCGGGTTGCACGAGTGGGCGATGGTGTACCGCGAGCCCGCCGATTCGGTGCGGCACAACCAGGTGCCGCTGCGGCTCGGCTCGGCGGGCACCGACGCGGTCGTGGAGTCCCTGGACATCCGGTGCGGGCACTTCGACGCCTTCCGCTTCTTCACCGAGTCCGCGCGGCCGTTGAACGAGCTGGCGCCGTCGCGGGAGACGCAGGTCGCACTCGAGCAGCCGGGGTGCCTGCACGCGAACATGGACATCTTACCTGATCCGTGGTACAGCGGCCGGTGATCTCTTCACGGGGTACCTGACCTGCGGTTACTCGTTCGTGGTGCTCCAAGCGGTGTACTCTCCGGGCATGCCCGTGAACCGTGAGTTGCCCGACTGGTCTAAGCGCGCATATGCCGACGTCTTGGCTACCCGAGACATAGCCGGAGTCTTCAAGGTGCTCAAAGCACATGGCTGGACTCAACGCGCTATCGGCAATGAACTTGGTTGGGGCAACTCCCAGGTAAGCGAGATCATGCATGGTCGCAAGGTCATCATGATTGATGTCTTTGAGCGCATCGCTAAGACCTTCTCTATCCCGCCGGGCAAGATGGGACTTGCCTTTACGGATGACTCCCCCGTAGCTCAACCGCCTGCTAAGTCGCCTGACCTGGTTGACTACGCACTCAAGTCGATGCTTGGTCAAGATGTAGAGCAAGCCGAGTATCTGACCAGGCCAACTCAGATCTATTCAAAGATAGGCAAGTCTGATGCCGAGGTCTTCAATCAATACTTCCTCGCATTGCAGCGGATAGAGACTGAACACTCCGGTCAGCTTGTCCCCGCGCAAGCTCTTATTCAACAACTCCGCAGGATGCTTCAAGCTGATATGCCTGCTGCTGTTCGTGCTCGGCTTGCACCTATGGAAGGTTGGGTGAATAGCTTTGCCGGTTGGTGTGCAATCGACCGGGGTTTGTACAACATCGGCATGACGCACTTCTCCCGGGCTCTTGAAGTAGCGGCTAAGTACGATGATGACCTAGGCCGTTGTCGAGCGCTGTTCTCATCCGGTAAAGCTGAGATGCATTACGGTGATCCTGAGCAAGCCTTGAAGCTTTTTCAGTTGGCCGTAGTTCCTGCCGGGCGTATTGGGTCCAAGCTCTATCAAGCGGGACTAGCGGCACACTCAGCGTGGGCCGTAAGTCAGCTCAGGCCAGAACACGTCAAGCGCTACGTGTCGACTACCTGGGAGTCCTATTCGCTCTATAAGCCTGAGCGTGAATATGAAGGCATGGACAAGTTCTTCAACCGGCCTGACATCCTCGGGGTCACCGGACAAGCTCAGGTGCTGTCTGCTCCGGAGAAGGCCATTGAGGATGTGAGCAAGGCTCTCAAGGGCCGTAAGCCCGGTTCTCGCTCCGCCGCATTCGAGACTGCCACGTTGGCTCACGCCTACCTTGCTGCGGGCTACTCGGATAAGGCCGTCTCAACGGGCCGTACAGCCCTCAAGTTGGTCAGGGACATCTCTAGTCGCCGGACTGCTGTTCGCCTTGCTCCGTTGAAGCTGGCCGCCTATGAGCACGGCACCCGTGATCTCACCGACTTGGCAGAGGACATCCGCCGAGTGAGCTAGTCCAGACATGAAGCGGCCCCGGTCTGAGTGACCGGGGCCGTTTGCTTTCACTTGAAGGTTTCGTAGACCTCTTGCCAGTCGGCCCCTTCAATCTCCGGGGTGTAAAGCTCTGAGTTGTTCTTCAACCACGCTTGTGCACGTTCCTTGTAAGTGGCCAGGTCATCCATCGGGAAGGTCTCTCCCGCCGGAACCATGTGCCGGACTTCCTTGTACAGGGCTTCAATAACCAGTGGAGTACTCATAGGTATAGCTTGCACTAAGCCTTAGCCTTATGTCAACTCATAGTTATGCCTTAAGTACTATCCGTGCGCCGGCCATCGCACAAAAAAGAACCCCTCTACCAAGTAGTTAAACCTAGTAGAGGGGTTTTCTTGTTTGTCATATCGGAGGCATGACAAGTATTAGAAGCCGAGCCACCTTGCAGAGAAGGTAACTCCACCGTTCGCAACAGCAGTGCTTGCCGCACCACCACCAGCGTTACAGATGATCTCAAAGTAGTCTCCTGCTACACAGGCATTAGGAATCGCTGCATTGTGAGCAATAGCCGCACCTACACCACCTGGTGAAGGTTGCATAGAGCGAGCGATACCTAGACCGGTACCGTTCTTACGGATAATCATCTCAGACCAGCTACCTGAAGCGAAAGCCGATCCGGCAGCAAGACTCGCGGTGACCTTGATGTCATACATGCCAGGGGTAACAATAGTAATCCTGGTGTTCAACGCTGCCACGTTGGTCATGTTGTCGTTATCCAGAACCATGGTATCGAACTGGACAGCGGTACCACCGCTTAGACCAGTCTGGTTGGTACTGTATCGACCAATGATCGCTTGTGGCGGATTGAGAGCGAAGTTAACCGCATCGCGAATATTCTTGTTTAGCTTTTGAGCAGTAGGGAACTCCCCCGCCACCCAGTTATCTTGTGTTGGAACTGTTGCCATGTTTGTTTAGCGCGTTGCATTGCGCTCCCTTTCTTTAGTATGCAAGACGGTTCTTGCCGTCTAGGTTGCCGTACACCGGATCTTCAACGATCCATGCTAACTGGTTGTAGGCCGGAGAGATCTCAATATCCGTCTGCCATAAAGCAGTACCGTCAGCCTTAGGTGTCAAGTAGTGCTTGACTCGCTCAACGAAGTGGTTCAATGAACCACCACCTAGACCGTTCTTATTGACAATATCTCCATACAAATAGTCGCCAGGCTGCACCCTACGACAGAAGTCGTCTGTAGCATCATTCGCCTGGTTGACGAATGTCAGCGTCTTGTATCTGGTCACCGGCTTGTTATGGGTTTTGACATCCCATGACGCTGTCTGCCTTGCTTCATCCGCGTCATACTGTTCAGTGTTGAAGTCCTTACCAACCTTTGAGTATGAACGCTGAGATAACCTATCGCCTACAGGGAAGGTAGTTGCCTTCTCTGAGCCGTTGAACTTACCTGACACCCTTACCGAGTTAACTATCTTGGTAATATCGGTCTTAGCTCCGTAGTCTCCTTCAGGTTGGATAGAGTTGTCACCAGTTGAGATTAGCCACTTAGCGTTGTTCTGAGTTTTGCCGTAGTTAAAGCGGCTTTGCTTGTTCTCGTAGATGAAGCTTCCATCTCCCCCGGCCCAAACGATGCCGTCAGCAGACTTAGACGCACTGACTATCAAGTCAGCCGGTGTAGTACCACTGTTCCAGCTAGCCGGATTCAAGGTAGACAATCCTGTTGACATATCACCATTGCGAGTGTGCAAGATAGGCAAGATGCCTGGCTGCTTAGCACTCTGCAAGATGTACTTGATGCGAGCTACCTCATTAGTTGTTGGCCTATTGTCGATACCCGCAAGCCAGTGATTGTTAATCGCATAGCCAGGTAGACAACGGTCATACCATGCAAAGTGTCCCAGGTTACCGGCATAGAACTGGTAGGTTTCTGGGATACCGCCACCGACAATCATTTGATTAACATTTCGGTCGGTAGACGTGAATGAAGCCACCTGCGAGCCATCAAAGTAACAACGAACTAGACCGTTCTTGTCCTTGGTCATCGCTACATGGTGCGGCTTACCGTCATGGCGAGCTTCGCCAATGTCAACAATCTGATAAGAACCGGGAACTTGTCCCCACTTATACCAGAGCTGTGAGCCGGCCATCCACACATAAATCTTTCCCGACTTGTCAGCCGCAAAGTTGTGGTTGAACAAGGGGTTGTCAATCATATCCGGGGCTGTGGTGTCACGTTGAAACCAGATCTCATAGCTACCTTCGTACCTATCGATTAGTGTTCCATCGAACTGACCGTAGATGACCTGACCTTGAGTAGCACCCAAACCAGTAAGCGGAGGATTCTCAAAACGCAAGCTTCCTCCCTCTTCGGCGAGGTTGGTTGTGCCGTCTTCACTGACACCCCAATTATTTGGGACACCTTGAGTTCGCACATAGAAGTCAACATCTAGCCTGTCAGACAGATTACCAATCGCATCTAGTGAGTCATCCAATGGGAGATAGATCAGCGGATCATCATTCAAGACCGTTTGCTTATATGGCGAATCGAGCTTGACGCTACCTAGCTGGCCGAACGTATCAGTACATCCAAGCTTCACCCTGGTAATGCTTCTATTCTGCCCATCGGTAGACATTGACTCAATAGAGTCATCGCGTACCTCAACCACGCCAGTAAGCAAGGATGCTTCCTTGACTCCCGGGCTCGCTTGGTATCCATCCGGCCCGATGTACTCACCAATGAACTCATAGCCAACGGTGTATGCACCACGCGGTACATTCATAAAAATAATTGGTACTTGAGCACAGAACGGCACATCAGGGCCTAGCAAGTCCACGGTCACTGAGCCACCATTGGTAGGCAGAGTGATCGGCGCACTGATGTCACCCGCGAATGCACCACCAAAGTAGCCACTCTTAGGCGAGTTAGGCGAACCGAGGATTCGTCCCGAGATAGAGCTAAAGCTCACTGACGCTGTTGTACCGACTGGCATATCCCATTGTGACCCGAGGCTTTTGATGGTCACCTTGAAGCGAGTACGTGTAGTACCTGAGTGGTAAGTTTTGTATGAACGTCCACCATCATCAAGCGAGTCATTGCCGTAATGCATGATAGCTTGACCAGCTTGCATAGTGTCTACATCGTAGTAGGAAATGCGACTATTAGCAGTGACGCTAGATAGATCCGATCTGAACCCGCCAGTGAATCGCCTTACGTCTAGGTCGTCAATGTAGATGTCGATCGCCGGTGAGGCATCGGCTACTACCTGAATACCTAAATGCAGAGCGGTAGCACCAGGCGCAATGATGATGGTTTCCTTGTACTGCTGCCAACTCGTAGTCAATGCTCGCAGCGTTCCACTGGTCACAACAGACTGTGCAAGGTTGCTCTTGTACAGAGTCTGAATCTTGGTGTTCGCGTTCGCCGCACTAGCCTTTGCCCAATAGGTGAAGACGTACGGCACACCTGCGGTTGCTTGCGTGTTGTTAGCCTCGGTATAAACCGGGAACACATTTGAGGTTGCACCAAATCGGACGTTCGCCGTAGTGACAGCATTCGCCTTAGTCAGCTTCAAGCATCTGTTACCCGAGTGTGCATTGTTTCTATCCATCACTACCGAGAACGCACTAGATGTACTTGAGCTGACGTACTTGGCAATAGTCAGCGAAGTAATGCTTTCAAAATCCCCGAGGTAGCTGAGCTTATTGGTATAAGGATCAGGCTCAAGGTTATTGGTTGTCAGCGACATCTCATCAATGACGATGTTTCGCACACCGCCGGTGATGCTAAGGACCAACTGAACACCATAGACACCAGCTGGTACCGATAGAGTCCAACCTACATAGCCAATAGGAGCTGAAGCAGCGATTACATTAGTACCTAAGCTTGCACTTCCACCCCCGGCAAAGTTGGCTGTAACTGTGACCGAGCAAGCAGTAGCAATCGCGTTGTACGCCAGGAACCCAAATGCGTAGGTCTTCCCTGGATCAACCGGAATTGCATAGGTAGTGCTCAACGCTCCAACGGTGATTGTCGCCGGTGAAGTTGCGGTAGTCGCAATGTTCAAGCTCTTGGTACCGGAGATAACACCACTGGTTAGCAAACTCAGTGTGGCGTTAGTAGCGGTAAAGAAGTCGGACACAGTTGTCATGGTGTCGAACGCATACGCATTCGGCATGACGTTGTACACGTTGCCGTCTCGTCTACCGACGTTTGTACCGAGCAACGCTTTCGGGTACCAGCGGTTAATGTCGAACTGGTTTCCGGGAGACACAAGCCTTACCTTGGTGCCTGCCTGTGGCGCAGTAGTACGCAAGTTGTCGATGACGAATGGCTTGAGGTAGTTACCTCCGTTGGCTGCTTCGTAAGCTGCATCGTACTTGTGAATCTGAAACTTCGAATACTTGAAGTATCGAGTAGTTGCGCTCACACCAGTAGGCGTAGATCCAAGTGTCACGTAATAGGCGGTAGAAGGCGCAGTGACCTTACCCTTTATCTGAGTCTGTCCGGTTGTCGCAATAGTCGCACTGAAGAACTCATCCACCTGGAGAAGCACTCCGGCGTCACTCCACCAATGCACCTTTGCATGCTCGGTAGCAGCCGGAGCAGTACCGTTGTAGTTCAGCTCTTCAACAACCATAGCCACAACGTAGCTACCGCCGGGCTTAACAATTGCGGCATACATTGAGTCAAAGTTAAAACGCCAGTCGTAGCTAGTGTTGGCACCATCTACGGGCGCAGCAGTGTAAACCGCTCCCTTTCCGCTGTTGTACTGAAGGACACCATTCACCAAGCGGAGCTTGCTGTCTTCATCCCCCGCGACAACGTCGAAGTAGTCCGAGCAGATGTAGCTAAAGCCATTGCCGTAGCTATCGTCCACCAGGTCTACCGTGTCGTCAGTCGCGTAAATCGTATCCTCTGAGTTGAACTCAAATTCAATATCTGCGGTACCGGCCCAGATCTCATCAGACTCATAGTCACGCCCGACATTGGTCTCTACCCTGGTCACCTTTTCAAGCTTCTCCCATTGCGGGAACGCTTGGTCAGCACCGCGTGTTGATCTGTCTATCTGGACCTGAAATTCTCTTGCCATGTTTCCTCCAATGAAAAGCAAGGTGGCCATGAGCCGGCCACCTTGCCCTATCTTCCGTTTCTTCTATTAATACGTTCAATCTCTTGGCGCACTTCGTTTGCTATCGCCTTTGGATCTTGAGCGCCATTCACGTTGATAACCACGTTGTTTGTTACAGCGCCATAAGAACTAACCGAGCTATAGCTAGCACCATCCCCACCAATAGGAGTCAGTTGCTTACCGAATGCTTGAGCTGTCTCAGCTAACAAGTTCATTGAGCGTGTTGACTTATCCCATGGGATGTATGACTCATTAACTCGGGAGTTATCTCCGATTAGTCGATAGGTGTTAGGCGGTACCTTCTGCGCCAGTCCCCCGCGCATCGGTGTGAAGCGTCCACCGTTGGCAAAGGCGAGAATGTTACCTGTCTCGTTCATTACCAGGTTTCCACCACCGACACGGATTGAGCCGTCAGTACGCACAATCATGGTGATGCGGCCAGTACGGTCACGTGCTGTGTAGTTGATGGCATTCTCAGCCGCACCAGTGTTCGCTACCACGTTTGTGGTTACCTGGTTAGGTACCAGACCATAAGTGCGGATCAACTGGTCAATCTGCCCCTTGGTCAATCCAGCCTTTTGCAGGACGCCTACTAGCTGTGCCTGCTGAGTACCTAGGTCACCATTAACCTTATTGGTTGCCTGATCTAGAGACATGCCTTTAGCTACTAGATCCTGGATTGCAGCACCCGAGTTAGCAAACCCACTTTGAAGTGTGACTAGCTGGTTCTGCAAGTTGGAACCGTTGGCAGTGGTTGTATTAACTGTACCGTCTAGATTGATGAGCTGGTTACCAAACCCTTGAGCCTTGTCTATGTTCTTGCCGAACTGCTCACCCATCTGCCTTAGAGTGTCATTAATAGTCTGCTGCGCCTCTTCGTAGCTTGGTGTTCTACCGTTGAGCAAGTCGAGCACTGTCACCAATGCCTGACCCTTCGCAGTCGCATCCGCAGTGAAATCAGCAAGTGTCTTCATCGCATCGGCCATACGACTATGTGCCGCACTTGAGGCTTGAGCCGCAAACTGTGAAGCACTCATTTGCGTAGTCGAGCTAGCTAAAGCCTGCTGGTAAGCCTGCTGAATAGTGATTGCTTCATTGACGCCTTGGTTCTGCTGTAGAACAGTTGCCTTTAAGTTAAGCAAAGCTTCCAGGTGACTACGCTCTGAGTCAGTTAGGTCAAGGCTGTGTGCACGCCATACCGAGTAGTTATCGATAAGCTCGTTTGCACCCTTGCCGGTATTCACCATCTCTTGCGACAGACCTTTGAAGGTGTCAGTGAAGTAAGCGTTATTCTCAGATGCACCAAGCACAGAAGTAATCTGCTTATCCACCTGACTTGTCACTGACTCTAGAGCAGTCTTGTTTCCGTTAGCCGCAAGCGTTACCTGGCCTAGGTTGATACCTAGAGCCTTTGCGTTGCCGATAGCGTTCTGATCAGCCAATGCCTTAGCTACTGCTGCCTGAGTTGCATTACCGACTGCACCGTTATCCTGCTGGATAGCTGAAGTCAGCTCCTGAATGCGGCTCTTGTGCTCCGCCGCGTGTTGTGCGGCTTGCTGCTGCTTCTCCCCGAGGATGGTCAACCCGATGGCCAACGCTCCTACTGCCAACCCGGCCGGGGTGAGCGCAGCTCCTAGCACTGTGCCCAACGCTGTACCGGCCTTTGCGGCAAGCCCAGGTGACTCCTTGAGCTTCGCTCCTAGTCCATCGAACTGCTTTGTCACACCACCGAAGGTGATGAGGTCTACGGCCTTCAGAGCCCCGGCAACCTGTCCCAGTGGACCGAGCCATCCCCCGAGTGCGTTTGAGATTCCGTTAAGGACGCTCAAGGCTCCCGAAGCGATGGTCATAAATCCGCTGAACGCTCCGCTTGCGGCAGGCATCCCGTCGGTGCTGACTTTCAGAATGATTTGGTACACCTGGTTGAGCGCGGTGTTCAGTTGCGTGAACACGCCCACGCCGTTGTTGCTCAAGTTGGCGAAGAGCTGTCCAGCAAAGCCGAGGAAGTCTCGTACCACGTCGCCTAGCTCATCAATTATCTTGCCTGAAGAGCCGGCCCCTGTGCTCAGGTTCCTAAAGAAATCAGACGCACCAGTACCGGCCTTAGCCATCGCACTTTCAATGCCGACAGTTGCCGCGTAGCTGTTACGAGCGGCCACAACCAATCCAGGCATCGCGTTCTCTGCCAGCTCGGTCACGCCGTCAGTCAGCTTGAGAACTGAACCAGCAGAACCAACCATCGCAGCTTGAATCTGTGGCTGCATTCGAGCGAAGCTTGAATCGACCTTGTCTATGGCCTTGACCATAGTTCCCTCTAGCGGAGCAGCTGCCTGCTTGACGCCATCGGAAATGTGCCCTGTCATTTCAGTGAAGCTCTGGCTTACACGCTGATTGCTTGATAGCGCTGTTGCCGCTATTGCTCCGAATAGGAGAGGCACACCAGCTAGGGCTACTCCTGTTGCTGCCCCCGCCACTGCCGCCACGACCGGCATTGAGCCAAGCACCTTCATCGCTACCGAAGTGGACTTAGTCAGCTTGGCGTTAAATTGTTCATTCGCCTTCTCAGCTTCGGCAACTGATTTGGCATAGTCGCGCATCGCGCGCTGTCCATCCTTGGAATCACCAAGGATTCTAACCTTTACTTGGCTATCACCAGCCATGCACTATCACCTTATTTCGTGTTCTTGATCCTTTCGTTCAGGCGTTTTACGTAGGCTTCGTATTGCGCAAACGTCAGGTTTAGGACGTCATCATTCGTCCAGCCAATCCATCCCTCGCAGAATCTCGCGTACTCGTCGTATCGCTCCGCTCTTATTTCTTTGAGGCTCTTGACCCGGACTTGGCTTTCGCCTGAGCCGTAGCCTCTTCTTGCTCGGCGAGGTCTTTTTTTGCATCCTCGATCACTTCCTGCATGATCTTGAACTGCTTAGCCATGATCTCGTCATAGACGTAACCGGGTAGATTACGAATGTCCTCAAGGGTTACATTGGGATCTTCAGTGCGCTTGAGTAGATAGATCCAAGCAATGACCATCTCGGTCTTCAATGTGCGTAGCGGCCAACGCTCGCCGGTGTCAGGATCAGTGGTGAACATGACCTTTCCGTTCTTGTCTGTTCTCAAAGCACCACCGTTTTCTAGGTCTTGCCATGCGTAGCCGGAGATGTCTTCAAACTCCTCACGGTCGCGTAGCTTCAAGCGATCAGCCCACCTAAAGTCAAATGCAAATTCTTGTTCTGTCATCTTTTCCTCCGATATATGAAATGTGGCCCCTACAAAGCCGGGGCCTAGGCTTAGCCTTCATAGACAGGCTTAAATATCTTGAGTAGTGCTTCCACTGAATCCATCCATTTCTCTTCAATCCGCGCTCTATGTGATCGGATCGATGGGTAGAGGAAGTAACCAGGTCCGCCGTCAAAGGCGTTGACCAGTGGATTACCTCTCCACTCGTGAAACTGCTTGTACCTCTTGCTACCGAACTCGGCACCAAACGCGTACGGCCTAGAGGTCTTCTTGAGAAACACGGCTACGGCCGAACCTGAACCAGAAGCGGACAGAGCTGGTGCTGACTTGCGAAAGACACCACCAAGCTCATTCGCCTTTTCCTTGGCTACCTGTACGACATATTTGGCAACCTCTTTATTGACTCTCGCCAACTCTTTAGGTGCCCGGTCGTCTATCTCTTTGAGGTCCGCGCGTAGCTGCCTGAATGCGTTAGCACCAAGAACGTACGCAGTCATCAGATAGCGGTAGCGTCCGGGGTAACAATGACTGCGGTAAGCATGTTGTCACCCTGACCTGAACCCGGCCACAATACGTTTCCGGTTAGGCTCTGCTCGGCTAGCTTGCCTACGTCAATGTTGGTTGGTGCATCAACTAGTGAAACCACTGGCATAGTCAGAGTGATGCTTGAAACGCCTGTGCCTGGTTCTGGCTCGGTAGCAGTCCAAGTAACAGAAACTGCTACTTGTGCACCTGACTCAAGCGCATTAGCTACACGCTGTTCCTGTACTAGGCTTTCAAACTCCATCTTGAAATCAATAGTGACTTCATCCTGACCGTTCTGAATTGGTTCCTTCTTGAGCTGTGTACCTAGGAAGTAGCGCTCAGCAGCAACGTTCTTCTTTCCCTTAATAGAGACTTCAGACACGCTTACCTGAGAGCCGGCCACGGTGACAACACCTTCGTAGAACTTGAACTCCTTCAGGTTGTCAGAGTTACCAAAGTTCTTGACCTGGGTAGCTAGTGCACCAGCACCACTACCAAGGTTTTCCTTTTGGAAGTCTAGATCAAGCTTGACCTTCATGAACTCGTCTACAGAGTTACTGATTTCCCAGCCGACAACCTTTCCACCCTGATAAGTCTTGGTGTAGTTGTTGCCGTCTGAGCCAACTTCATTCTTCTGAAGAGTGAAGCTCTTGCCCTTGGTGTCGCCTACCTTGCATGTATGAGTAGTTACACCTGAGGTTGTGCTGCCGAGTGTGTAGTTGCCAAGCATGTGCTTAAACCAGAAAGCTAGCCCCTGGTTGGCACCGTTGATTTCTACAGAGCCTGACGCACCCTTTGGGTTTCGAGCAACGCGCTTGGCGTTGACTGCATACTCGCCTGCTCTTAGACCAGAAGCCATGATGACGTTTGAGTAGTCACCCTTAATGTCTTCTGAGTTGAAGTCGATTGATCTGTTTGCTGCAACTGCGGTGCCATAGACAGATTCGTCCTTCACGTTAATGTATTGGTCAATCATGTTGGCCATATATCTTCATCCTCTTTCTGGCTATCCGCCGTTTTGTTTTCGTTGAAACCTTTGAACAAGTTGATAGCGTCACCGCGATACCTTGCTTTCTTTAATCCGATAAGCATCGTTGCTAGTGAGTAGTCCAGTTCGTAGGTCTGTCCTTCCTTGAGCCACCCGGCCCAGTCTTTGAGCATCTGCACCGAGAGAGTTGTCATGCCAAGTTCTTCTCACACTTGATATTGAACTTGAACAGGGTCATTGCTCCACCATCTAGGCCGACTTGCGTATCTATGCCAGTTGGCACAAGGTTGGTGAAGTCGACATTGAATCCAAGTGTTCGGTTATTGCGAAGCTCTTCAACCAAGATGGTTGCAATGTCTTCTGCTGTTGCGTCAGTGTCCTTAGGCGAGCCGTCAGGCTGTTCAACACCTATGGCACATTCGACTGAGTACACTTCATAGACCTTCACACGTGGGCCGAAAGAGCTGCTTTCAAAGCTCTCCCACTCGACGTTCCCGATACCGACTGCTAAACGTAGGTCATCCTGGGCCGGCGGTCCATAAAGGACAGCTATTGCACGGCCGTAGTCGCTGAGAAGTTCTTCTAAGCGAGTCTGCAAGTAGCGCTTGACTTCAAACGCCGTAGTAAAACTCATCACGCCACCCCCGGAACGTCGAACTTGATTCGCTTCAAGAACGCATCCACACGAGGCACGGGAACTTCAATCCCGCGTGTACCCACCACGAACATGCGATAGGTGTTGCCCTGCTGGTCTGTCTGAAGCTCTGTGTTGTCCGGCGTCTTCTTGGTTCGAGCGGCAGTGAGGTAGACAGCCAGCTCTAGCGCCATGCTGCGAGCTTCGGCGGTCACTCCCCCATCTAGGCCGTGCTCATACGTCACGGTGGCTGAGAGCCCTGTCAGGCCGTCTAGCCAGCCGTTCGCAGTGAAGTCCCCCGTGAAGGTCTCGCCGTCGACAGTGACCACCTGGCGCACAGCGACGACCGGTAGGAACGCCTGCCCGTTGAGGACACCCACACGCACGGTCTTGCGACGCTCGACAAACGACACATTGGCCACTGACTCGAAGATCTCTGTCACTTGGTCCCTGACTGAACGGAGAAGGTCATTGCTGTAAGAGCTTGTCTTCATCTCTCTGGCCGCGAACAAGTCTCTTAGCTCAGATAGCTCAAACAGGTAGTCTCCAATGACTTCTTCAGTTGTGGTCTCGTCTAATAGAGACCCGTTCCAATCGATGGTGAGTGGTCCAAGAGTCGACAAAGACGGAAGGGTAAAGCTGTAAGTGTCGCCGGTCTTAGTAGCTGGTCCTGTGAATACAACAGCGTCGGATGCATCGGTTACTGTGACTGTCACTGTTCCAGCGTCGGCGATTGTGTCGTCAACGTAGAACATGTGTCTAATGACTTCACTCTTACCACGCTTAATCATCTATTACTCACCTTCCTTCTTGGTTCTCCTTGTTCTCTTCTCGGCAGTAGGCTTCTCTAATATCGGTTCTGCTCGTCCATCACTAAGCAGCCTTGCACCTAAAGCGTCGGATACCTCTACTTCGGTACCCTCTTCTAGCCACGCCCCGCGCTTCTCGAAGTCATGGCCATAGTCCTTAAGCATTCTTATCTTCATGGTGTTACCTCCTATCCAAATGAATAAGGGGCCGCCCGAAGACGGCCCCTTATCCGACTGATTAGCTAGCTGGGTGAGTTAGCTTCTTTAGTGCGTTTGGATCGGTTACTACACCGTCACCACGCCATACAACCTTTACTGCTACAAGGTCGTTACCGAACTTGTAGTCATCAGAGCGCTCAACGCGTAGGCCACGAACAGAGCGAACGAAGTAAGCCTTTGGATCACCAAAGACAATTGAACGCTTGTTTGCGCCCGGAGTTTCCATGCTTGAGTCGGTGAATACCGGACGTCCTAGCAACTGCTCTGGATTGTCTGAAGCTGGGTTGATTGTCCATACGCCAGATAGGCCACGAAGTGCAGCAGCAGTAGTTGGGTGCATGAACCATGCGCCACGGTTACGTGCTGAGTCCTTCACTGAGTAGTACAGGCCGTAAAGGTCATCATCAGTGATTGCTGATACACCTGCTGCGGTTACACCAGCACCAGCACCGACAATAAGACCAGTTGGCTTGTTAGTGCCGTTACCAGCAATGAAGTCAGCGTTTACGGCGCCAGATACGTTGTCGCCGATAAGACCAGCAACTAGACCAACTACGTCTACCGAAGTGTCCTCTACTAGCTCCTTAGACAAGTCGGCAATTGCGCCGTACTTGTACGCGGAAAGGGTCTTCTTGGTAGCGTCTGCGGTTTCTGGAAGTGCTGCACCTTCTGCGGTAAGAGCTGCACCGATGTTTGCAACTACAGGAGCGTCGATTGGCTCACCACTTGAAGTAGTCACAACGCGTGCACCTGCGCGGAATACAGCAGTGTTCTCGGCGAATGCAGTCATTACGGCAGTGACAAAGTCATCGTTAGTGTAGTTACCACCAGCAGCCTTTACAGGGGCTGCACGGTATTCAGCCATGTTAGAAACGACTGGACCGCCAACAACGTCAAATGACTTACCTTCAAGGATTGCGGAGCGTAGCTCTTCGGCTAGCTTGCCTTCCTCGCGGGTCTTCGGCGCAACATCTACGATGTGTGCATAACGAGAACGAGTCTCGGCTACCTTTGCTTCTGAAGCAACGCGTGCCTCTAGCTTGTCGATTTCAGCCGCGCGGGCTTCAATCTGAGTGTCTAGTTCGTCTAGCTCGGAGCGAACCTCTTCGGTTACTTCTCCGCCTGCTAGACCATTGAACTTATTTACAAGGTCTTCGTGTGCCTTTAGTGCATCCTGAAGCCTTTCGTTAGTAGTCTTCAATTTCCTAATGTTCCTTAAATGTATTCCGGCTTAGACCCCCGGTAGGGCTTGTTGCTTAGACCTTTCTTTCGGAGTGGTACTGGCCGGCTCACTTAAGGTACTTATTGCGCATCTCAATGATGCGGCTTGAAACATGACGACGTGGTACGTAGATACCCTTTGGCGCATTCGCCTTGTCGTCAAGCTGGTCTAGAACGTCTGTAAGGGATTCTTCCCCTAGTTCTAGCCCGCGCATTTCTGCGATGTTCTCTGCTGCTCGTGCTCCTACTGTCGCTGCCTCATAGGCTGGATAGGTAACAGGGCTTACGTCCTTGAGCTTCACTTCCTGTAGAGAGCGAACCCAGAAGCGTCCTTCTTGCTCGCTTCTCTCCGATGTGACCGGAGCCTTGCCGGTTACTGGATAGAAAGCGAATGATGACTGGCTGATGTCACCACGTTGGATACTCTCGTATAGATCCCGGCCCATTTGCGAGTCAGGTAGGTCTACTTCGTAGTGAAGTCCCTTGGTGTCTTGTGCCATACGTAGTGTGCCCGCTTTATTGCGTCCTAGTACGTACATAGGATTGTGGTTGTACAAGGCTCTTACGTCGGCTTCCTGAATGGTCTTTGTAAATGCTCCGCTGCGAATCTCTTCATAGAGTCTCGGCTGAAGCAGTGTTCTCGTATCGAAAACGGCTGCATACCCAGTGATGACTAGTTTGTTCTGCTCTGAACGAGTCTCGAACTCGGAGTCAAAAGACCGTACTTCTTGCTTCAACTAATTATACCTCCTTACCGGGGTTTTGTCTTTTTCGTAATTCATCGGTCTCGGCCTTAAGCTTTTCTATTTCAGCTTGTAGCTTCAAAAGCGCCGCGGCATCCTTTGCGCCTTGTGCATTACGGTCACCGACGCTTAGAGCGATCTGGAAGTTGTCTCCATAGCCGGATTCGTCGCGTGGTAGGTCAGCTAGCTTTCGCGCCTCGTTCGGAGTCATGAAGCCGTTGTAGATAGCTTTTCCGTATGAGTCGTAGGCTGCTTCAATGTCACCACGTAGCAAAGAGCCAAGATTGAATTTGATGAAAAATCCCTCTTCAAGCAGGAAGGTATTGATCACTGCTTCTGCAATGTCAATCCATGGCTTGAGGGTGATGTCTACGAAGTTTTGGTTTTGTTCCTGAATACCGCTACCCCAAGTTGAGGTGACGCTAGGATCTAGCTTGTACGGTGGGAACTTCCAGATTCGGGCTATCTGGATAGCCGAGTATTTCTTCTGCTCGATAAACTGAGCGTCAGCAGGACTGATCTGAAGAGGCTGAATCTTACCGTTGTCTGAGATAACGATGATTTTGTTAGTGCCGCCTTGAGCCGCCGCGTTTACCTGCTTACCTACACGGTCAGCTTCATTCTGATCTAGCTTGCCCGGATAGGTGATAGCCGCGCTGGTCATCAATCCCTTATCGAAGAGCTTGCTTGAAATGTCCTCGGCCTTCAGTGCTCCATTAATTGTTCTACGGTGTAGCTCGATAGGGCTTAGTCCCTTGTACTCCCCCGGCAGAGCCTTGCTCTTGAAGTGCAGAATATTGACACCGTTAACGATTGGCTTTCCGTCTAGCTCCCGTTCGCCGTCAATGGTGTATTTAACTAGCCCACCTTCTTTGTAGACCTCTACACGGTCCGGGTGCAGTACATCCACATTCAGTAGTTCGCCTGCATCATCATGGATAAGCAGCCAATACGCGTTACCACGAAGCAGCAAAGACACCCATGTTGCTTTCATGGTGTCTAGAAGCGTCTCGTTAGGGTTCGGCTGTACTAGCCATGCTGGCTTTTCTACCTCTTCAACCCCGCCGTCTCCGCCACGTTGATAGAGGTCAATAGGGAAACCAGCCAGCGTGTCAGCGATGGTAGACACACATGTGTCTACGGCTGAGTCTGCTAATGCCTTGCGCTCATCAAGATCTACGCTGGTGTTCTGTGGTTCGTTAAGAAGCTTCCACGTCGCGTTATTCTGTTGTTGAGCTACACTCTCCGATCTCTTCTCGAAGTGCCCAAATAATCCTGCCATTAACTATCATCGTCCTTTTCTATGACCTCTCTGTCAGTCAGCTTCTCCGGCTGTCCAGTGCCAATGGCAAGCAGGAAGATTCCGGCTATCATTAGCCCGAGCCAAATCGCGACCATGAAGGCCCCGACACTGATTGCCAGCACACCCGCAAGTTGAAGCGACACTTTGGTCTTAATGTTCATTTCTTCTCCTAGAAGTCGATTTCGTAAATCGATGGTGTGATGTACTCGCTTTCTGGTTCTGGTTCATAGGCCAGATAGATAGCGTTGATGGTTGCCGCCAACCCGTCGATTTTGTCCGCCGAGCTTTTCTTGTGCAGGATGGTTCTATCTAGGTTGTCGGTCACTGTGGCTACGTTCTCCAAGTTCCATGTCAGGATCGGATTGAAGCCGTGGTAAATCTCTTTGTTGAGTACCTTTGCCTCAAAGTAGGCGGTAGGTGGTCCCAGTGTTTTTGCTGTCTGCGGTACATCGATAAGCACTAAGCCAGCGTCTTCAAGAATCTGCGCGGAATCACGCGACTGCCACTTGTCAATTCCTATCGCTTGCACGTCGTAGAACCGAGCTAGCTCAATGATCTTCTCGCGCACAACATCAAAGCGAATCTCTTCACCCTCGAATATGTGCAGCTGGCCGGCTCCTGCCCACTCTTTCAGCTTGTACTTCATATGGTCGTCTCGACTCTCAATGCTGTATTGAGTAGCCCAGGACCAACTAAGAATGGTGAAGCCTGGTTCGTTTTCCTGATCTCTCCCCGGCTTACCAGGGAATACCAGTGTGAAGCTGGTTAGATCCTTCTTGCTCGACAAATCCAATCCGCCGTAGCACTTGCGCCCGTCTAGCAGCTCTGGTTGCACTTCTCCCCCGGCTTCACCAGAAGCAATCCAGCGGGCACTATCGATCCAAGAGCTACCTTCGTTGCTCCAGATATTTAGGTAGTACGCTTTGAAGTGCGGCACCTTGTGCGGCTTGAGCATCGCTTCCGCGAACTCTTCCTCAAGGTAGTTGAACCTGTTGGCCTGTCCTAGTGACGGGTTGGCGTAACGCCATACCTCCGGGTCTTTCCAGTCCGCTGTTTCGTCGATCGGACGCATAAAGACAAGCTTGTGCTTGTTCAGCGATGGGTCTTCGAAGATGCGCTTGTCTGCTGCCCACTCTTCAAAGCCAAACTTGTGCTTGTTCTTGTACCCCGCAGTGGAGATACCGATAAGCAAGGGTTCAGCAGTAGAACCCTGACCACCCTTAAGCGAGTTGATGAAGTCGCCGTTCTTCTGTACCGCAAGCTCATCAATGATAACCGCTGTAGGCTCCCCACCTAGCTTTTCGTCTTCACCCGAGGCAACCACCTTGAGCTTGCTGCCAGTCGGCACATGCTCAATCTCGCGCCACCCGTTTCTAATTTTGAAGATCTTCGGGTTGTTCAGTTTCTTATTGGCTTTGATGAAGCCCTTAGCTTGCTCGAATATCTGGTTAGCCTGGTCTCTGGTCAACGCACCACAGAGGATAGTCGCCTTACCTGGCTTGCCTGTTGATACAAACATGTCGAGTGACAGCAAATACAAAGCCATTGCGGCAATGATCGTGGTCTTACCGTTCTTACGCGGAATCCATATATTGCAAGTGGTGTACTGACGTACGTAGCGGCCTAGCTCAGCATCCCATCGGACAGTGCCAAACAGCTTTGTGAATACATCGTCACGCTGCCAGTCGAGAAGCTTAATCTTGCTGCCCTGGTGCATACCAGAGCTAAGGATCATCGCGTCTTCAATAAAGCCAATTACAGCCTTAGCACGCTTTTCGTCGAATAGGAATTCAGTATCTAGCGCGTTAGCCGGCCTCCAATCCACGTAGGGAAAGTCCATATGTGTTCACCTCATGAAATAGCAGAAAGCCAATCAGGCGTATCCTCGCTATCCGCAGGTGCGACTGTAAGTTTTGCCAAGTCCCCCGGGGTAAACCCGAAAGCCCTTGATCCTTGCGCTATGCGCTCGTTAGCTTCCTTAAGAATTGTGAATCCAGGGTTCTTCACCAAGGATTCATTGCGACCCTCAACCACAAACCCATGTTCATTGATCGTGTTCATTGCATCTTCAAACTGCATCACTGCTACGCAATAGGATGCGTAGGTCATGACGTATTCGTCTTTGTCAAAGCCCTTTTCAATCATGTACGGAAGTAGGCGCATCCATTCGACTAGCGCTTGATCCTGTACATACTCAGGTGGATTAAATGCCACGCTTATACCTCCTCTATGCATACTTATGCACTCCGCTGCCGTCGTTACACAAAGCGAGCGCACCAAAAAGCCCAGGTCAGCATTTTTTTGCATAACCATAAGGGCCGGGTCTAGAAGCTGATCAAGCTCAGACTTTTGATCACTCCCTCCCTAGGGGTATGCATAATCATGCAAGATCTATGCATATTGGCGAGAGTGCTTAATGAATTGATTCAAAAATAGAACTTCGAATTAGATTCGAGCAAAGCGAAGGATTTAAATCACTTTGTTCTGACGCTTACTGTTACATCTCTTATGTGCTGGTGCTAGGTTATCCATCCTATTAGTACCCCCGCGTGATAGGGGTACTATGTGGTCTGCTGTATCTGCCCCGCGCGTTTGGCATAACCAACACAAGTCATTGCTTGCCAGTAGTGCGGCACGGTTGGTGTAGTACTCATGGTTATAGCCACGTTCGTACGCTGTGCCTCGTGCTCTGTCTTCCTTAGCTTGTTGCTTGCGCTTGCATACGTCGCATCTACCAGGCTTGGTACTGACTGTCCTACATCCCCCGGGGCATAGGTAGTGCATGTGCTTATCCCCCTCATAGTCTTAGGTAGTAGCCCCTCCCTTTAAAAGCTGACTCATCTACTCCCCTGGCTTAAGACACGCCTAGTAAGCCCTACTAGCTAGGCTTAGCTAAGGCTTGTGCTAGTCTCTGCCCTAGGTAAGACCTACTAAGGAGCAGGGATGGCTAGGGAACGCATCGTTCAGTACAACGTGACTGACGACTTCACAGGCGAGAAGATCGAGGAGACTGAAGCCGAGTACATCCGCTTTGAAGTCGGTGGCTTTGAGTACAGCTTTGAGGTGGGAGCGGCTACCCGCACCAAGTTCAAGACTGCCTTGAAGGCGTTCATCACTGCCGGAGACAAGGACTTCGATGAAGACAAGGGCTACGGCCCCTTCAAGCGTGCCAAGGGCAAGCCCGTGGCTGGTGCTCCTGCGGCCAACTCGGAGCGTGCGGAGTGGCAGCAGCGTGTACGTAGTTGGGGCCAGTCGGTCGGCCACGACGTGAAGGACAAGGGCCGGATTGCCAGCAAGGTGATCGATGCCTACGTGGCGGCCCACCCGGACGACCCGGACCCTGGTGCCTGACGCTCCACAGGGACGCTGAGAGCCCCGTATGCCGCTTCTGGTGTACGGGGCTCTCTCGTGTCTGCTGCCTGCCTCACGGCCTGGCGGCCGGGGTCGAGCTGGTGCACCGAACGTAGCAAGCTCTGTAGCAAGCCAGCCGGCCATTTGTTGATCATGCGTTCCGTCACCGTGACGTATCGCCCTGGTGTGATCACTTGCTGATCTTCGGCTAGTTTCGAGCCCGTGAACAGTGCTCCCCTCTGGCTGACTGTCGTGCTAGCCGCCATCACTAGCGGGTCTACTCTCATCGCTGGTGGTCTTACTACTTGGCTTACGCTTCGCTATGCCAATAAGCGCTTAGCATTAGAACAAGCTCACCAAAGCATGCAAGACAATCATAAGCTGCACTATGAACACCGACTTGAGGCTTACACCGAGGCTATTAAGACACTTGAGGCTATCAAGGATTACTTCTTTGAAAACGCAGATCCTAAACCGTTTATTAGTTCACTGGCTAAGCTCGACGCGCTCAAGAAGCAGCTTGACGATACATTCGATGTAATCCAGATTCTAAGCGGTGGAAAAGTTTCTGATGCCATGTTAGGTGTCAGGCAGCGCATCTCAATAGCACAGATGGTAGCCATCGCTTCCACTCATGATGAACAGAAGCTGACATACGAAACAATCACTATCTACCGCAACGAAATCATTGCATATCGAGACCTTATCCTTGCTGCAATAAAGGAAGAGCTAGGCGTCTAGATTCATGCTCCTGGTGGGTCTTGTACAGGCACCTCAGGTACAGGGTCTGTCGCGAGATAGTCCCTAAGCTGATCGATGATCTCTAGTACTGCTGCCTTGTCTTCATAACGGAAGCGGACGGTTCCATTGCTTCCCTGAAAGTTAAGACTGAAGTCGATGAGCTGTGGTGTGAACTGGAAGCTATCTTCAACGATACGCTTACCGTATCTTGTTAGTTGTTCTGTCATTGGTTATTAACTCCTTTGATTGATAGAGGTGTTCTCGGCACCCCGCCGAATTAGCTTGTGCACGCGAGGGATTCGAACCCTCTGCCGTTACCTAGCGGCTTGTACTCCTTGTGCGTGCTGTTAATGCTTTACTTTTGATATATCGATTTCCATGCTTTGAGGTTGATGATTAGATCATCAACGTTGGTTACACTCCAGCTTGCTCCTGGCACTGATGCTCGATAAGGAGTATTGCTATAGGTTCTGATCTCATTTGGTGCCTCTGCATCCAAGCTGTCTGCCATCTTGCGGAATAGGTCAGCTACTGCCTTACGGTCACGCTCTTCAAAGGCAACTCTTGCCCATGCCTTGCGCAGTTCCTTTGCTGGATCACCGACGATAATTACTTCCATCTTCTTGACCCTGTCGAACTCGAATCGCTCGACTGTTTGACTGCTAGTGTTCTTCTTAAATCCTTCTACGCGTTCCATTGCGTATCCTCTCTGGTCCCACGACCATCTTTTATTTACCCGCCGCCGGGTAGTCCTTGTGCCCTTTCGGGCGGCTGCTTGTAACGAGTGCTAACGTAACCCGAGCTTGCGAAGCAAGCGACGGTGACGTGTACGAGTGACAAGCATCTGAGCGAAGCTCAGCTATCTATAACCTTGATTGGTCGTCCTTGATTGACGACACGCACACAAGCGTTACACCATGGTCTGAAAGTCTTGCTTTCAAAGAACCACTTCCAACGTGCTGTTAGCCTGCGCTCGCAGTTATCACATTTGAAGATATCATTTAGCTCTCTGAGCGTCCTTTTATTGATCTCCATCGGGACACCCCCCGTTATTAAATTAGAGCTTCCTGATCTCCTCTATAAGCTCTTTATCTGCACCAAGCTCAACTAGCTTCACGTAGACGTGTGTCTTATATTCCTTGAACGCTAGTTCGCGTTCTCTAAGCTGGAAGTCTTTCTCGGCTAGTTGTGCCTTGAGTTCCTCGTTCTCTGCATTCTTCATCTCTAGCTTCTTCTCAACTAGGTCTAGTCGTGCTCGAAGATCTTGGATGTCTTTCGCGTGTATCTCATCACGCTTATCCCAGTCGGCACGCCATTCGTCTGTGATGACCTTCCGATCATCTATCTTGTCTCTGTTTCGTTTGAGCCATAGCTCAATGCCCTTGATTGCCCCGCCGCTACCAAGCGCACTACCTATTGCCACAAGTATTGTTTCTAGCATTTCACCGACAGTCTGATGAACATCACCAGACCAATCAGTATCGGGACTGCAAAGCCGATAATAGCGATCAGCGGGGATGCTCCTACAATAAGTAAGCGGAAGACCAGCATGTAGACATACGTAACGGTCATCCAAAGAATAGCTGATTTACGAAGCTTGACTTTTCTCGCGTATCCATCCCCCGACGAAACGATAGCCGGCCCTAGGATCATTAACGCTGGGATCATCTCAGCTACCCCGGCGATAAGCTTGATTAGGTTATTTTGATATACGGAAGTAGCTATCCACCATGTCGGTATGGCTGTTCGGACAGCGATCACGAGCAAGGCTAGGGCTAGGATTATCTCGATAGCTTCAAGCGGATTGCGGACCAGCCATCTGAACTTACTTATTACCGTCATGGTTTCACTTCCTTTCAATAAGTTGGGAGCCAGGGAGTAGAGGGAGCAAAGCGGGTGACCTTCTCAACCTCTACACCCCGGCCGTCTTTAGTGCGCACACACCAAAGCTTGATGCACTTCCGTTGAGAATCTAGGGTCATGCAAGTTAAACCCGCTAGCCGGGGGTCATTGACTACAGTAAATGTCGCTAGCGGGAAGTCTGTATTAGAAGACCCCCGAGGTTAACGACCTCGGGGGTGCCACTTCTAAAGGGAGTTGAAATAGAATCGAGTGAAATTCTCTTCACCTATACACAGTTGTTACCACCCCTGATCGGTAACACCTGTTCTCAAAGAATGTCTTACCAGTCATCTCCGCTTCTTGTAACTTCTCGTACTCGCTGACCGGGAAGGACTATATTCTCCCAATCGAGTAGCTCAGGAGCCTCTTCCGAATATTCGGAAGTCGGGGGTTGTTGCTTCTCATCAATAGATTGAATTCTAATATCTTTATTATCAATAGAAACACCTTCATCCTTTGAAGAATAGAGAAGCCCCTCAGGGCGAGCGCTTGCGCGAGTTGATGTTTCTTTATCTGCTTGAGTAGATGTTTCTTTAATGTTTATTGTTCGAAAACTCGGAAGGGGTACTTGCTCGTTTTCGGAAGTAGACTTGCCGGAATTCGGAAGGGGTACTTGCTGGGATTCGGAAGTGGTGGAACGGCCTACGCGTAGATTCTCTATTGACCTAGCGTTCTGCTTGCGCTTCTCCCAGCTCTGTCCTATTGCTAGTTGGTAGTAGTTCTTCTTTCCCCCGCTGGATAGGGTTCTAGTGGTTAGCACAAGCCAACCGGCTTCTACTAGCTCAGACAGCTTCTCGCTCACTCTGGACACACTCAACCCTGTAAACGGGGCAATGTGTTCCTTTTGACTCGGAAAGGCTAGGCCGTACACGTCAGGGTGCACGGGGCTGCCATCCTTATTGGTTTGGTTGTTTACGTAATCTGCAATGCAGAACGCAACCTTAAGAAGCTTGTCGGGGCAACCGGCTTGGATCAGTTCACTGTACCAACCCCACTTGTCTACAATATTGATAATGCTCATTTGTTCTGGACCTCTCGTTAAGGCAAAAAATATCCCGCTAGCCGGAGGTCCAGTCACAGCTAGCGGGAAAGCCTTTTAGTGTTAGTAGTAGCGCTGACTCCTTTCGGACTTGAGTGGACCTCTATTCGCTCTAGATCTATTGTCTCATGGATCTTGTTATTGTCAAATTGCCTACTGCTTTATAACGCTTAGGTCACAGAATAAAGTTACCCTGCATATAGTGCCTGCTAGAGGCCGGCTAGCCATTTCGGTAACACTGCATCATAATAAAATTTATGGGACAATACTTGTATGCAGCCGAGAGGTTGTAAATTTCTAAAGGGATAGATTCACATTAACAATTCAATCAATCTTCCAGGAGAGACCTGGAAAGAAGTACCAAACTTTGAAGGATACGAAGTATCCAACATGGGGCGCATCCGCTCTTACAGAACAAAGGGCTACGGACGAGACATCTTTACTCAAGTCCCCCGCTTCATGAGCACTAATTCTAAGCAAGCTGGTAGCTACCTTCAAGTCGGCTTAATGCGCGACGGACAGCGCCACGTATTCCGCGTACACAAGCTTGTATTGAACGCGTTTGTAGGACCAGCTCCGGCAGACAAGCCGCACGGTCGTCACCTCAATGGCAACCCTCAGGATAACCGTTTAGAGAATCTTGCATGGGGTTCAGCCAAGGAAAACTATGAAGATAGCGTCCGTCACGGAACTGCTTACCTTGGTGTACGTGCACCACGCGGAGAAGACCATCCAACAGCGAAGCTAACCGATTCTGTTGTCGAGCAAATGAAGCTTGATGCCGTAGCCGGTATGTCACGTAGGGATATCAATAAGAAGTATGGATACAAGAACGCTAGCGCGGTGCTTACCGGTAACCATTGGGGACACATTCGCCCAGACCTCAACACCAGACTCAGAGAAAACGTCGACGTTGCAGAGGCTGTCAGACTCGTTAAGAGCGGCAAGATTCTCGTTGATGTAGCTCGACTACTCGGAACCACAGCATCGGCCGTTTCAAGGGCATTCAAACGCCACACTGGCATTAGCGTTCGCCAGTGGAGAGCTGGTGTCGCATGACCACCACTGAGTACAGCTTCTCTATCTACAACCTGACTGACAAAGTCGACCGCATCGCTAACGCCATCTTCAAGAACTACCCGTTCTTTAACCACGATGACCGTGAAGCAATCAAGGTTGATGCCAAGTCAGCTCTATGGATGAAGTACGAACAGCTACACGAAAAGCTACCGGGCACTGATGACCCGGACCAGTACGAGAATGCTTGTGTTCGCCACGCCATCACCAAGGAATGCAAGCGTGTAGTTGACAACTTCTATCGAACCACCTGGAACGAATACTACGAATGGGAATGGCTCAAAGACAACTTTGATCGTTTGTTCAGTGGCTACACCATCGGTACCTACGCCTATGCAGAGAGCCAGCTAACCACTGGTGATCCGTTCAGCCGCATTGTGGTCAACGGTGGAGACCAGGCCGAATACGCAGACTTCAATGAAGCGTTCTCGAACCTTTCAGCCAAGGACCAAAGCTACCTAGCTGAACCAGAGCGCGAGGATATGGGCACCCACCTGAGACTTACCAAGACCGGCAAGGTCTATTACGGGCGAGCCCTACGCAAGCTACACCGTGAGATGAACAATATTGCGGGCAGCAGAATGAACAAGACCAATAAGAGGGAGGCTAAGAGGATGGAAGAGCTACACCAAGAAATGCTTGCGCACATCGATTCGATCAGCGGAAAGCTAGCCAAGGTTGACGACCGTCTAGAAGCAGTTACACAACTAGCCGACGCCCACCTACTTAAGACAGGAGCTACAGAATGAACGACTACTACTTGATTGCCCGCCGGGTACGCAAAGCAGAGCTACGCGCAATGCGATACGACAAGGACCTTAGAGACAAGATCCTCGCCGACTTCGTAGAGCAGATCAACAACACCATCAAGTCACTGACCAAAGGGAACGACTGATGTGGTCGTTGATGAACACGAGCTAGAGCGCCGACGTTACATATTCGAATACTTCTGCAACCAGACAGGCATAGACCCATTTCGCATGTCAGAAGCTGAACGCACGCTCTTTGAGCTAACACTCAAGTTCAATGCAGGCGAGTTACAACCACGCAAGTTTGATGCAATCCGCTATCTGGCGGAACAACAAAATAATCCGGAGGAAGACAATAAACATTAAGCAAGTGCAGTACATCGTAGAAGACGGTAAGGAACAGGTTGTAGTGACGCTACGCCCGGAGATTGCTTTCCGTCAGACCAAGTCAGATCTAGAGAACCTAGTTCTAGACTTTGCAGCAGATAAGCTAGAGGCTTTAAGAGGGGGTGATCTAAGTGAGTGAAGTTGAAGTTACACGAGTACCAGTAAGCAAGACCGTAAAGATTCGCATTCTGGGTGTTAAGGATGATATCGAGAAGGCATGGAAGAACGCCGTTGAGTCTGGCGCTATGAGCGAGGAAGAACTTAAGGAAGCCAAGGAACGCCTAAAGGCTAAGTTTGAAGGAAAGAAGGAAGACAATGAGTGAGTGGATTGAGTTTGGTATCCGCTACAAGGGACAGACCTGGTTTCCAATGGCATTCACCCTTGACTCACTGCCTGGCATTCACACTGCGGATGCAGACCGTTTCAAGCATGACTTACTGAACACAGCTAGTGGCTTAGTTGCCGGGGTCGAAGCAGAATCACTACATGATGATAAGGGAGGTGATCTAGATGGCGGAGAACAGTAAGCTTCACATCACGTTTGTAGGTGCGACTCTCGACTTAGGAGATGGCCCACAGTCTGTAGACGTTGTAGAGGTTCGCGACAAGAACGGCGAAGTATTATTCGAGGCAGGCGAGCATGAGCCAACCGTGACTTACAAGCTTAAGCCAGCAAAGTTAGAAGACGATAAGGAATGAACCGTGTAGAGGGGTGTCACTGCTGGCACTCCCTCTATCGGGAACACAAGTGCTCAGGCGAGCTTGTCATACTGGACTGGCCAACAGCCGGCCACCTGCAAGTTTGTCGAGCTTGTAGCCAATGGATAGCCGAGCATGACAGAATGCTCAAACCAGCAGTACAGCAGTAACAGCGGGCAGCCCTAGAGCGACTAAAGCTCTAGGGTTACTTGCATCCTAAGAGAGGGGATGACATGCGAAAGGTTCTTATCGGCTTAGCCTGCCTGTTCGTGGCGGGTTGCGGAGCGAACAGCACTACTAACACCAGCTCGACTACCACAACGCCTAGCACGGGTCCCGAGAGCTTCAACTACGTTATCAGCGTTGCCCCGGGCAATACGCTTGATGTGACCACAGACAAGGGCTTGCCGCCTACAGAGCTTGCTACGGCTTATGACGACCGGTTGAAGCTGACTGTGACCCAATGGGGCATCAACGACAAGCCGAGTGCGCACGTGACCGGTAAGCCTGCCTTCTGCACTATCGCCGATAAGACTGGTGCCATAGTCGGCGAGGTCAAGAAGACCGATGCTACTGACATGACTTGCTACGTTCCCTGATCTCCTATCCCCCGCCGGAGTACAGCAATGGCTAAGCAGTACGTGAGTAGTTCTCGCCGTCGTAAGATCACCTTCAGTGGCTCAACAGTAACTATCAGAGCCGATATCAAGAAGGGCATCTTGGGCGACATCAAGACGAACAGCTTCCCTATCAGTGCAATCACTGATATCAGTAACACTCCGCCTGGTAGCAGTCACGGTGTCCTCAAGTTCACCGTTAAGGGCAAGTCCACTGACGTGCTCGACAACCCCGCTAGCGGCGGGGACAAGGTGGACATGCAGACCTTCTGCTACGGCCACCTAGAGAAGCACCGGGTAGACAAATTGCTCAAAGCAATTGATGAAGCTAAAGGCCAATAGATATTCTCGGTAATCACTAAGTATATTGTGAGTAGCGGTTAGTCACGGCTGAGTAACGATGGCCCGTCTTTAAATTTGATAATTATGTTTACGGCCGTGCACGTGCTGTACTTGAAGAGTCCTGCTAGCCGGGTCCCCGCTCAGCGCTAGCAGGGCTTTTCTTATAACTAAACATTCGGAGGTAATCCATGGATAAAGATAAGGAGGGAGATCTACCGGGCGAACAGTGGAAAGACCAGATTGACGCAGCTCTAGCACTAGAGGTGTTCACAATTGAAGTCGCACGAGACGTTCATACGATCCTATCCCTATAACAAGCAAAGAGCCCCGGCTAAGACCAACTTCGGTCCGCCGGGGCTCTTGCTATCTACTAGCTACTTCGTTCCTCTTCTTCTCTTGGAATAATCATGCATGCTCCACTTCGGTTCTTAGCCGCCGTGTGCAACTGCTCAGCGTTCGAGTACCGGCCCAGCTCATTACCTTCACGATCTTCAAGGATGATGGCTTTACGGTCCTCGGTAACCCGGCTGTAGTACAGCTCCACGGTGTAGCTCCTATCGTCTGGGCAGGCCCTGTGCCTGCCGCTGTGTAGAGACTACATGTAAGGGTTGCCTAACTGCACGGTCCCCAAAGTGGCGTGTCAGAAGTCCAGTTGATCCGGATGGAACCGGGCTCCCTTGCGGCCTGTGGGGTTCACCTCGACGATTGGATAGATCCTGGCGATAGTTGCCCGCTGCTTGTCTATCGACGCGTCAAGGAAGCTCTGAGCGTCATCTACGGGCAAAGCCACGTTGACCGGCTTCTTGCGCTGTAGCTCCTTAAGCTCAGCATCGATAGGTTGAGTGAAGGCTAGGAAGTCTTTCAAGCTAATAAGCTTTTCCTTGCGAGCCTCTACGTACTCGTCACGGTCTTTTTGTAGCTCCGCGATACGTTCGCCGATAGGGTCTTTGGCCGGCTCTTCGCTCACCTTTGGAAGCTTCTTGATGTATTCATAAACTCGCCGGGTGAAGTACTCATCCAACGCTTTCATGTTGCGGACAATCTTTCCGCAACCCCCGCGTGACGGGTTACACCAATAGCTAGGCCACTTGGCAGACAGCTTGGACTTACACAGTCCACAAATCAGGATGCCGGTAAGAAGATGCTTGCGGGCCGTAGAAGTCGAGTAGGCCACATTGCCAGATAGAGCCTTCACAACCTCTTCGTGTTCGTCCTTAGTGAAGATGGCATCCCACTGACCTTTGCCGACAACCTCACCGTGGTAGGTCTTCAATCCAGCTAGCTCAGGCTTACGCAAGATACGTGTCAGGTCTTGTGTTTTCCAGGTCTTACCGTTGCTGGTTAATATTCCGCGCTCTCGCCAGTCTTTTATTATTGCGTAGGCTGATACCCCGGCGACTATTTGTTTACGCGCATCCTTGAGGTTCTGAGCCTCTTCGGGGATGACCTTTGCATATCCCTTGGTCCAGCCATAAGGACGGTTGCGTGCCTTAGGTGGGATGCCTTGCGCAGCGTTATAGGCTTTCTTCTCAGCTACAAGCTTGCCGACAGTCCTAGCGTACTCAGAGTCAAAGATACCTTTGATCTTGCTTTGAAGGTCATTCTTGATCTCACGCCCGTAAGAGTCACGGACCAGTGTTCCAGCTTTTTCTATCCTCTTAAGGAAGACGAAAAGCTCTTCCTCTTCGCGACTGATGCGAGCCTGATCACGGACACACAGACGCTTGACCGTTCCGTCATCGATGCCCCGCAGCATCCGCAGGAAGTCCGGACGCTCTAGCCCCTTAGATGCACTAATACCCTCATCTACGAACTCGCCTGCTACATAGCCACCTTGAGACTCCACATACTTGGTGTCATTGGTCCGCTGAACCTCGATAGATTCAGCGTCCTTGTCATTGGCTACATAAGACTTACGTAGATAGAGATACCAGGGCTCACGCTCTTCACTCGTCATGCTTAACTCCCAACTCTTCAAGTCGGGCAATCAAGCCTTGTTCAAGTTCAGGTGACTCTTGCGGCAAGTTACTAAGCCACCGTGTTAGCTCATCAATGCGAGCTTTACGTTCAATGATAGGGATGATGGCTTGCAAAGCATCCCTAAGCTTGTCTGATCCAGTACAACCCGGCCCCATGTGCAAGCGGGTGTAGTGAGCCAACGCCAAGTCCCAGACTTCTTGATCAATCTTCTGCACCGCTCAGTCCCTCTCTAACAAGATCAGAGCCGGGGCCGCCCGTAGACAGCCCCGGCAGTCTGGTTCTCAGTCGTCGGCAAGCTCACGCCCATCTAGGGCACTGTGAAGCATGAAGGTCACGCCAAGCTCAGTCATAGCCGGGTAAGGCACACAGACGCACTCTCCTGTGTCCTCGTGTTCAACAAGGTCACCCGATGGCATGACATGCGGGACGACACAGCTGACACAGGCAAAGACTTGTGCCCCGGTGCCTGAGCGGCCGACTGGCACGTGTGGCGTGTCGCTGATGAGGTAGTCCCTGTCACAGACAATGCAGGCGAGTCCGTCAAGCTGGGCCGCTGTGTGCGTGGGCTGGTGATCCATGATCCACTCCGGTGTACGTCAGGGAATGTTACATGGATCTGTTCAAATGGGCGTACAAGCTCGACCCGTTCGTGCCGGCGGAGCTGGTCGCGGACTGTTTCGAGCTGGCGGTCGAGATCCGGACCCTGGACATGCGGGCGAGCCCGTACGACCTGGGTTCGTTCGGCTACCCGCCGGTGCGGATCGAGACGGCCGCGGGCCGGGCGGAGTACGCCAGGGCCCAAGGGGAGTTCGCCCGCCGGGCGGCGCCACTGCGTCATCGCCTGATTGCGCATTGCCATCGCCTGGTCAGCGCAGCACCCTGAGCGCGGCCCACTGTGAGTCAGATTATTCTCTCACCGATACTCACCTGTTAGGGTGATAACGGTTTGATTGCATAGCAGCGCGTGCTTGGCATGCGCTCACCCCGAAAGGATGACGGATGGGGCGACACTACCGGGACGAGGAGCCGGTGCCGCACCCTCAGGACCGCACGCCACGCGTGCCCGCCGAGGGCCGCAGCGAGGCCTCCGGTGCCTTCCGCACCCCGGGGCGCAGCTCCATCTCGGACGCCTTCGGCATCGCTCGCGTGCCGGGCGAATCGTCCGGTTCGGTGTTCTTCACGGAAGGGGTGCAGGCGCCCGGCTTCCCGCCCGACGGCCCGGCCACCCGGCGGGGTGAGGCCTCGGGGGCGTACCCGGCCGCTTCGGGCCCGGCCACCCGCCGGGGTGAGGCTTCGGGCTCGTACCCGGTCGCCGGCGGGGATTCCGCCGTGACGCACGCGCCTCGCCGGGGTGAAGCCTCCGGGGCTCACCCGGTGACGAGCAGCGAGATCACGACGACCATCGCCACGCGCCGCGGCGAGGCCTCGGGTTCCTACCCCGCCGCCGACAGCGCGACTCGCTCGCAGCGCCGTGGCGAGGCCACCGGGGCCGCCGGGAGCGCCACCCGCACACCCCGCCGCGGCGAGGCGACCGGCGCGCACCCGGTCACCGACACCACCCGCTCCCGCCGCGGCGAAGCTTCCGGCGCTTACCCGGTCACCGAAGGCGAAGCGCGCCCGGCCGGCACCACCTCCCGCCGCGGTGAAGCCTCCGGCGCCTACCCGGTCACCGATGGCGAAGCCTCCGGCGCGCACCCGGCCGGCGCCCGCTCCCGCCGCGGTGAAGCTTCCGGCGCTTACCCGGTCACCAACGGCGAAGCCTCCGGCGCCGAAACCACCTCGCGCTCCCGTCGCAAGGACCGCGGCGCACCGGTCCCGGACCGCGTCGAAACGCCCGCCTCCGGCCGACCCACCCGCGCGTCCCGCCGGGCCGAAGCCACCGGCGCACACCCCGTCGCCGCCGCCGGCGAAGCGGCTTCCCCGCGGTCCCGCCGCAGGGGCGGCAAAGCTCCCGCGGAATCCGCCGCCGAGCGGACCGAGGTCATCACCCGGCCGGACGAGGACGTCGCCACCCGGCCCGACGACACCGGCACCGACGTCAGCGGGCCGCACACCCCGGGCCGCGGCGAGCGCACCGACTCCACCGGGCCCCAGCGCGGCGGCCGCGGGGACAGCACCGGGCCGAACCGGACTGCCCGCAGCGAAGGCACCGGCTCGCACCGGATCGTCGGCAAGAGCGATGCCACCGGGTCGCACCGGATCGTCGGGAAGAAGGCTCCGCGCCGCCGGATCGCCACCTGGCCGATCGCCTGCCTGGTGCTCGCCGTCCTCATCGGGCTCGGCGTCGTCGGCTGGAACTGGGCCGACAACGAGCTGAACAGCCGGGCCGAGGCGCAGGCCGCCAGCTGTGACGGCGGCACCACGCACATGCGGGTCGTCGTCACGCCGAGCGTGCAGAAGCCCGTCGCCGCCGCGGCCGACCGGTGGAACCAGGCCGCCACCGTCGTGCACGGGCAGTGCGTGCACGTCATGATCGAGGCCAAGCCGTCGGCACAGGTGCTCGACGCGCTGGTCGGCCGGGCCAAGCTGGACTCCATCGGCGGGCTGCCGGCCGCCTGGCTGCCCGAATCGTCGTACTGGGTCAGCGAGCTCACCACCAAGAAGCCCGAGATGATCGGCTCGCCCGCCCAGTCGGTGGCGAACGCGCGCTCGGCCGACTACCCGTTCATCGGGCTCGCCGGCCCGGGGGTCGACGACACCGCGCTGCGCGCCGCCCAGACGTTCCGCGAGTACCTGGAGCAGCCCGCCCAGCAGGCCGACTTCGCCGCGGCGGGCATCAAGTCGACCTAGGCGCTAGACCCGCGTGCCGTTGTCGAGCTCGGCCACCACGGCGAGGTCGTCGTCGGCCAGCTCGAAGTCGAAGATGCCGAAGTTCTCCCGGGTCCGGGTCGTGGTGGCCGACGCCGCCACCGCGACCGTGCCGTTCTGCAGGTGCCAGCGGAGCACGATCTGCGCCGGGGTCTTGCCGTACTTGGCGGCGAGCGCGGTGACCGTTTCGTCGGACAGCAGCGCCGCGTTCGCGGCCGGGCTGGCGGCGGCCGTCACGATGCCGCGCTCGGCGTGGAACTCGCGCAGCGGCACCTGCTGCAGCCACGGGTGCAGCTCGACCTGGTTCACCGACGGCACCGCGCCGGTCGCGTCGATCAGCCGGCGCAGCTCGGCGACCCCGAAGCCGGCGACGCCGATCGCGCGGGCCCGGCCGTCGGCGCGCAGCCGGCTCAGCGCGCGCCAGGTGTCGGTGAACGCACCCTTGGTGCCCTCCAGCAGGCAGAGATCGGCCCGCTCCAGCTGCAGCGCCGCCAGCGCCTGATCGGCTGCCCGGCGGGCGTTGTCGTAGCCCTGGGCGGGCACGTGCACGCTGACGAAGAGGTCCTCGCGGGGCACTTCGGCCGCGGCGAGCACCGCGCCCACCGCCGTCTCGCTGCCCGGCGTCGTGTCGATGCCGCGGTAACCGGTGTCGAGGGCGATGCGGACGGCCCGGCCGATTTCGGACGGCGACAGGCCGGCGACGCCGAACAGCAGCTGGGGGATGCGGACTCCGACGGACAGGGCGAGCGAAGGCGGGACGGCCATCAACCGGTGATCCTCACTTCGGATGCTGCGCGGACCCCCATCATCCCACCCGGGCGGCCCGCTCGCGCAGGTACGCCGCCGTCGCGCTGTCGGCCGGGAAGAACGACTCGATCACCAGTTCCGCCACGGTGACGTCCAGCGGGGTGCCGAACGTGGCCACCGTGCTGAAGAACGTGAGGTCGACGCCGTCGTGGCGGAACTTCAGCGGCACGAAGATGTCGCCCGGTCCGGGGACCTCCACCTCGGGCACGGCCTGCTCGCACGGGTACCCGCGCAGTTCGTCCAGGAGCTCGGCGAGGCCGGTGTCGGCGGTCTGGGTCACCTGGCGCCGCAGCCGGCCGAGCAGGTGGGCGCGCCACTCCCCCAGGTTGAGGATGTGCGGCGCCATGCCGTCGGGGTGCAGGGTCGCGCGCAGGACGTTGGTGGTCAGCTCGGGCGGGATCCCGGCGACGAAGAGGCCGACCGCGCTGTTGGCGTCGACGAGGTCCCAGTTCCGGTCGACGACGGCGGCCGGGTACGGCTCGTGGCCCGTGAGCAGCTGCCGCACCGCGCGGCGGACGGCGTCCAGCTCCGGGTCGCCCAGTGCGGTCTCGGTGTAGGCGGGTGCGTACCCGGCGGCGAGCAGCAGCCGGTTGCGTTCCCGCAGCGGGACGTCGAGGTGTTCGCCCAGCCGCAGCACCATGTCCCGGCTCGGCTTGGAGCGGCCGGTTTCCACGAAGCTGAGGTGGCGGGTGGAGATGTCCGCCGAGATCGCCAGATCGAGCTGGCTGATCCGGCGCCGGTCGCGCCATTCGCGCAGCAGCTCCCCGACGGGCCGCTGCCGCGCCTGCACCATGGTCGTCACGCGAGCGACGCTACGGCGAGCACGGCGTCGCTGCCATTACTTCCGGGGTAATGGCTCGATCTCCGCACCGGCCGGGCAAAAGCCCTCCAGGCGGTCCATCAGGTCCAGGACGGCGTCGTAGGCCGGATCGTCGGTCCCGTCCGGAGCGCCGTCGGCGATGAAGTCCAGCGCCGCCCCGCCCGCCCGCAGCAGGGCGGCCTTGGTGACACCGGACGCGTAGCCCGCGGTCGCCACGGCCTCGAGCGCGGCCCACGCCTGCCCGGCGCGGGCCGCGGCGACCAGGTCGCCGACCAGGACCGGGTCCGCGGGCGGCTCGGCGTCGTTCGTCATGCCCGGAGTGTGCCGAGCCGCGGCCGGGGCGCGCCACCGGATTCCGCGGCCGCTCCGGCATTACCTCTCGCGTAATCGACGCGCCGCCGCTGGTCCGCCAGAGTCGGTCCCAGCACCGGATGACGGCGGAACCGTTGTCCCCCAACCGAAGGAGCACCATGACCGACGTTCGCACCCTCGTCGAGCGGTACCTCGCCGTCTGGAACGAGACCGACGCCGACAAGCGCCGGGCCCTCGTCGCCGACGTCTTCACCGAGACCGCCGGCTACACCGATCCGCTCGGCGCCGTCACCGGGCACGACGGGATCGACCGGTTCGTCGCCGGGGCCCAGGAGCAGTTCGGCGGCCTGACCTTCAGCCTGCCCGCCGAGCCGGACGCCCACCACGACCTCGCCCGCTTCCAGTGGTACCTCGGCACGCCCGGTGCCGAGCCGGTCGCCATCGGGTTCGACGTCGTCGAGCTCGAAGACGGGAAGATCGCCCAGGTGCACGGCTTCCTCGACAAGCTGCCCGGCTGACATCCCGGTGGGGGCTCCCCACGCGGGAGCCCCCACGAACGGCTAGCTCTTCAGCGCGCCGCGCCAGCGGACGGTCGGGCGCAGCTTCTCCGGGTTCACCCGGTGCTTGTTGGCGCCCACGATGTCGAACATCGACTCGATCAGCGTGTCCGACAGCAGGTGCGGCTCCAGGCCCAGCCCGACCAGCCCGGTGTGCTTCACGTTGTAGTAGTGCTCCGGCGCCTCGGTGCGCGGGTTCTCCAGCTGCTCGATCTGCACCGGGCCGGGGAACCGGTCGGCGACCAGCTCGGCGATCTCCGCCACCGACATGCTCTCGGTCATCTGGTTGAACACCCGGAACTCCCCCGGCTCGGCGGGGTGCTCGACGGCCAGGCCGATGCACTCCACCGTGTCGCGGATGTCGATCAGGCCGCGGGTCTGCGCGCCCTTGCCGTACACGGTCAGCGGCTGGCCCAGCACCGCCTGGATGACGAACCGGTTGAGCACCGTGCCGAACACCGCGTCGTAGTCGAAGCGGGTGGCCAGGCGCGGGTCCAGGGCCGTCTGCGGGGTCTGCTGGCCGTACACCACGCCTTGGTTGAGGTCCGTCGCCCGCAGGCCCCACGCGCGGCAGGTGAATTCGATGTTGTGCGAATCGTGGACCTTGGTCAGGTGGTAGAACGAGCCCGGTCGTTTCGGGAACAGCACGCGGTCGGAGCGGCCGTTGTGCTCCAGCTCCAGCCAGCCTTCTTCGATGTCGATGTTGGGCGTGCCGTATTCGCCCATCGTGCCCAGTTTGACCAGGTGGATCGCCGGGTCGATCTCCGCGATCGCGTAGAGCAGGTTCAGGTTGCCGATGACATTGTTGTGCTGCGTGTACACCGCGTGTTCGCGGTCGATCATGGAATACGGCGCCGACCGCTGCTCGGCGTAGTGGACGACGGCGTCCGGCGCGAAGTCGCGCACCGCCGCGAACAGGAACTCCGCGTCGAGGAGGTCGCCTTCGTAGCTGGTGATCGTCCGGCCGGAGACCTCGCGCCAGGTCGCGATGCGGTCGGCGAGGGACTCGATCGGGACCAGGCTTTCCACGCCGAGTTCGGCGTCGTACCCGCGCCGCGCGAAATTGTCGAGAACGGCCACCTCGTGGCCTTTGTCCGATAAGTGCAGCGCGGTCGGCCAGCCCAGATATCCGTCACCGCCGAGAACCAGCACACGCATTGTGCCGCCTTTCCTGCTCGTTTACGCCACACGAACGCTATAGATCACGTGCTGATGAAGACCTGGCAATGACCTGTGAATCTCCTATGCATGAGGGGGTCGGACGGCGGCGCGACCGGCCCGCGGGGAGGATGGGGGCATGACGACCGTAACCAACGGCGTGCGGCCCCGCACGGCGGACGAAACCCGCCATCGCGGCTGGGCCCGCCTGGCGCGCGCCGCGACGACGTCGGTTGCGGCCACGGTCCTCAGCCAGGTCGTGCTGCTCGCCGTCCTCGCCACCGGCGGCGCCGCTTTCCTGGCGAGCGCGCTGGCCTGGGCGGCCGGCGCGGTGCTGAACTTCCTGGTCACGCGCCGCTGGGTGTGGGGCCGCACCGGGCGCCCGCGCGTCCGGCGGGAACTGCTGCCCTACCTCGCGGTGATCGGGCTCGGCGGGCTGGCGTCGATCGGCCTGACCACCCTGGCCGGCTCGCTGCTGACGCCCCTCGACCTGCCGCACTTCTGGTGGGTCGTGCTCGTCGACGGCGCGTACGTGGCCAGTTACGCGCTGGTGTTCGCCGTGAAGTTCACGCTGCTCGACCGGTTCGTGTTCGGCCGCGGCGCAGCACGTACCCCCGCCACCACGTCCCGGTCATGACCCGCGCGTAGTTGGCGCCGTAGACGAGGCTGCCGCCCTTCTTGCTCTTGCCCGCCTTGCGCAGCCGCATGCTCATCGGCAGCTCGGTGACGCGGGCGCCGCGCGCGGTGACGCCGAGCAGCAGCTCGGACGACTGGTACTGCGGCTCGTTCAGCGGGACCGAGCACGCCAGCTCCGCCCGCATCGCGCGGAAGCCGAACGACGTGTCGGTGATCCGCCGGGCCGTGAGCACCGACGCCAGCGCCGCGAAGACGCGCACGCCGAGCCACCGGACGCGGCTGTCGGCTTCCTCGTGCCCGAGCCGCCGGGATCCAGTGACGAAGTCCGCGGTCCCGTCGACGACCGGCCTGACCAGGGCTTCCAGCTCGCTGTTGTCGTACTGGCCGTCGGCGTCGGTCGTGACGACGTACTCGGCGCCGGCTTCGGCCGCGAGGTGGTAGCCCAGCCGCAGCGCGGCACCCTGGCCGCGGTTGCGGGGCGCGACGCACACGTACGCGCCGTGCGCTTCGGCGATCGCGGCGGTGTCGTCGGTCCCGCCGTCGACGACGACGAGGACGTCGACCGGCATGCCGAGGCACTCGTCCGGCATCTTCTCCAGGACTTCGCCGATGCCGCCGGCTTCGTTGTAGGCGGCGATGACGACGGTCAGCGGCGCCAGTTCCAGCTCCGGGTGGCGGCCGCGGAAGTCGTCCAGGGCGCCGGAATCGACGTCGTCGGGGAAGGCGGCGAGCCGCTTCCGGCTGGCCGAGGTCAGCGTGGTGAAGCCGAGCGCTCCGGCCACCGGCAGCAGCACGAGCGCCGGGATCTGGTAGCGCCAGGAGAACTGGAACAGCGCCGAGGCGAACAGCAGGAGCAGCCCGGCCGACGCCGCGAGCAGGGCCCCGGCCCGGGCCCGGTCGAGGGGTTTCCTGCGCCGGAACACCGTCAGCAGGCCGAGGAGCGCGCCGATGCCGAGGACCGCGCCCGGGACGTACCCGCCGCCGAGCTGGTAGTCGCGCAGGATCTTCGCGAGGGGCTGGTCGACGCTCGCGACCACGCCGTCGTTCTGCAGCGTGACCAGGTCGATCAGGGACTGGTCGGCCCACTGCGGGTAGGTCAGCTGGAACTGCCAGCGGTCGAGGGGGACGTCGGTGGGGTCCTGCTCGCGTGTCCAGGCGAAGCTCTTGGCGAAGTCGTCCAGGATCGCCGCGGCGACGTCGCCGGGCTGCTCCTTGAGGACGTCGATCGCGAACTCGTGTGCCAGCGCGGCCTTGTCCGCGCCGGGCGGGAGCGGGCCGGGCCAGTTCGGGTCGAGGTCGGCGTGGGTGTAGTTGTCGACGAGCCGGGTTTCGCGCGGCTCGGCCGGGCAGAACACCATCAGCGCCGGGTCGAGGTGGAGGTTCGCGCAGTCGGCGACGGCGGCGATGCGGCCGTAGAGCATGTTCCCGGACGGCCCGGTCAGCCCCCACTTCCCGGTCTCCGCGTGCACCCGCGCCGAGTACGGGACCAGGACGACGAGGAGCCCCAGGAGGCCGACACCCGCCCGGCGCCAGCCCGTCCAGTGCCGCCACGCTCCCCCGGCGACGACGAGGAAGACCAGCAGCGGAACGGCGAGGGAGATCCCGATCAGCCGGGTCAGCACGCCGAAGCCGAGCAGCAGGCCCGCCGCGCCGGCGCGCTTCCAGCCGGGGGTGCCCCAGCCCAGCAGCAGCCACAGCAATCCGAGGAGGACGGCCTCGAACGTCACCTCGGACATGATGTTCTGCTCGATCTGCAGCTGGTAGGCGTCGAGCAGGACCGGGGCCGCGGCGAGCGCGCCGACCCACGGGCGGCCGCCGAGGCGCAGGACCAGCGCGTACAGGCCGATCGCGATCAGGACGCCGCCGGCGTGCTGCACCGCGGCGACCCAGGCCAGGCCGCCGACGGCCAGCAGCGGCCGCAGCACCAGGTCGTAGCCGATCGGGTCGAGCTGGTCGGCGCGCAGGGCGTGCAGGTTGTCGAGGTAGCGGAAGGAATCGATGAACAGCAGCGCCGGGCGGTAGGCCGGCCAGGTCAGCACCCGGAGGGTGATCGCCGGGACGAGGAGCAGGAGCAGCAGCCAATGGCGCCGGAGAAAAGCTTTCACTGGTTCGCGAGGCCGGAGAAGTACTTCCACGCCGTCGCGAGGCCGTCGGTCAGCGAGACCTCCGGCCGGTAGCCGATGGTCTCCGCGCTCGCCGAGACGTCGACGACGACCGCGGGCATCTCCCCGGCCGGGGCCTCGACGTGCTCGACCGGCAGTTCGGCCCCGGTCACCTCGCGCACGGCTTCGACCATTTCGAGCACGGACACCGAACGCCCGGCGCCGACGATCGCGCGGCCGGAGTAGCCGCTGTCGAGGGCGAGGAGCACCGCCCGCACGACGTCGTCGACGTGCACGAGGTCGCGGCGCTGGCGGCCGTCGCCGTAGACCTTGACGCCGCCGCCGGTCAGCGCGGCTCGCATCATCCGGGGCACGAAACTGTCCTTGTGGGACATTCCCGGGCCGTAGACGTTGGTGAACCGCAACGCACACGTCGTCATGCCGTACGCCTCCGCGTAGCCCGACAGCAGCATTTCGCACGCCGCCTTGGTGGCGCCGTAGGGCGTCAGCGGGCGCAGTGGCAGGTCCGGGGTGATGGTGGCGGCGCCGACGTTGCCGATCACCGCGTTGGTCGAGGCGAGCAGGAACTTCGGCACCTCGTGGCGGCGGGCGAGCTCGAGGAGTTCCTGGGTGACCAGGACGTTGTCGGCGAAGGTGTCCTCGGGCAGCTCGACCGACTTCAGCACCGACGTCAGCGCGGCGAGGTGCACGATCGCCGCGGTCTCGCGGGTCACGGCCTGCTCGCGGACGGCCGCGTCGCGGAGGTCCCCGGCGACCACGCGGACGCCGGCCAGGTCCTCGGGGAACGGGACCCGGTCGACGACGGTGACCGGGACGCCCCGGTCGCGGAGGGCGTGCACGACGGCCCGGCCGATGAAGCCGCTGCCTCCGGTCACGACCACAAACGTCCGATCAGGACCGTGCCCACTCACCATGGGCGTCAACCTACCCGCCGTTCCTGTGTGCCCGCGCGATGGCTCGCTCAGGCGAACGCCTCCGGCGGCGGGCAGGAGCAGACCAGGTTCCGGTCACCCGCGGCGCCGTCGATGCGGCGGACCGGCGGCCAGATCTTCGCCGCGCCCGGGCCGGCCGGGAACACCGCGGTCTCCCGGCTGTAGGGCCGGTCCCACTCGCCGGTGACGCACCGGGCGGTGTGCGGGGCCTGCCGCAGCGGCGAGTCCTCGAGGGGCCACTCCCCCGCCGCGACCCGGTCGATTTCCGCGCGGATCGCGATCATCGCCGCGCAGAAGCGGTCGAGTTCGGCGAGGTCTTCGCTCTCCGTCGGCTCCACCATCAGCGTGCCCGCGACCGGGAACGACATCGTGGGCGCGTGCAGCCCGTAGTCCGCCAGCCGTTTCGCGACGTCGTCGACCGTGACACCGGTGGCCTTGGTCAGCGGCCGGAGGTCGAGGATGCACTCGTGCGCGACGAGCCCTTCGTGGCCGGCGTACAGCACCGGGTAGTGCCCGGCGAGGCGGCGGGCGACGTAGTTGGCGTTGGCGACCGCGACGAGGGTGGCCCGGCGGAGGCCTTCGGCGCCCATCATCCGGACGTACGCCCACGAAATCGGCAGGATCGACGCGCTGCCCCACGGCGCCGCGCTGACCGGGCCGACGCCGGTGACCGGGCCGGCCGCCGGCTGCAGCGGGTGGTTCGGCAGGAACGGCGCCAGGTGCGCGCGGACCCCGATCGGGCCGACACCGGGCCCGCCCCCGCCGTGCGGGATGCAGAACGTCTTGTGCAGGTTGAGGTGCGAGACGTCGGCGCCGAAGTGGCCGTACTGGGCGACGCCGATCAGCGCGTTGAGGTTGGCGCCGTCGACGTACACCTGCCCGCCGGCGTCGTGCACCGCCGCGCAGACCTCGCCCACGGTGTCTTCGTACACGCCGTGCGTCGACGGGTAGGTGAGCATGATCGCCGCGAGGTCGGCGCGGTGGGAGTCCACTGTGGACCGCAGGTGGGCGAGGTCGATGTTGCCGTCGGCGTCGCAGGCGACGACGACCACGCGCAGGCCCGCCATCACCGCGCTGGCCGCGTTCGTGCCGTGCGCGCTGGCCGGGATCAGGCAGACGTCGCGGGCGTGCTCGCCGCGGGAGCGGTGGTAGGCGCGGATGGCGAGCAGGCCGGCGAACTCGCCCTGGCTGCCGGCGTTGGGTTGCAGGGAAACGGCGTCGTAGCCGGTGATCCGGGCGAGCCAGGCGCTCAGGTCGGCGGCCACGTCCAGGAGCCCGGCGGCGTCCTCGGCCGGCGCGAACGGGTGCAGGCCGGCGAACTCCGGCCAGGTGACCGGCTCCATTTCGGCGGTGGCGTTCAGCTTCATGGTGCACGAGCCGAGCGGGATCATGCTGCGGTCGAGGGCGACGTCCTGGTCCGCCAGCTGCCGGAGGTAGCGCAGCATGGCGGTTTCCGAGCGGTGCGCGTGGAACACCGGGTGCGTGAGGTACGCACTGGTGCGCCGCAGCGGGGCCGGGAGCGCGTCGGCGGTGTCCGCGTCGAGTCCCTCCACATCGGACACGGAGACGCCGAACGCCTTCCACACGCAGGAAAGCCGCTCGCGGGTGGTGGTCTCGTCGCAGGCGATGCCGACGTGCCCGTCGTCGATCCGGCGCAGCGAGACGCCGAGGTCGCGGGCCGCCGCGACGACCGCGTCCGCCCGGCTCGGCACGGCCGCGACGACGGTGTCGAAGAACTCGCCGTGGACGACCTCGATGCCGCCTTCGCAGAGCCCGGCCGCGAGCACCGTCGCCATCCGGTGGGCGCGCAGCGCGATCGCGCGCAGGCCCTCCGGCCCGTGGTACACCGCGTACATCGACGCCATCACGGCGAGGAGGACCTGCGCGGTGCAGATGTTCGACGTCGCCTTCTCGCGGCGGATGTGCTGTTCGCGCGTCTGCAGGGCGAGCCGGTACGCCGGCGCGCCGTCGGCGTCCTTCGCGACGCCGACCAGCCGGCCGGGCAGCTGCCGCTCCAGGCCCTTCCGCACGGCCAGGTAGGCGGCGTGCGGGCCGCCGAAGCCGAGCGGCACGCCGAACCGCTGCGTCGAGCCGACGGCGACGTCGGCGCCGAGCTCGCCGGGGGGCCGCAGCAGGGTGAGGGCGAGCGGGTCGGCGGCGACGATCACGGCCGCGCCGTGCTTCTTGGCCTCGGCGATGGTGAGGTCGAGTTCGCGGACCGCGCCGGACGCGCCGGGGTAGGACAGGAGGACGCCGAAGAAGTCGCCGCCGAGCCCGAGCCCGGTCAATCCCTGGGAGAGGTCCTCGACGACGAGTTCGATGCCGAGGGGTTCGGCGCGCGTCCGCAGCACGGCGAGGGTCTGCGGCAGGGTGTCTTCGTCGACGACGAACCGATTCGACGTGGTCTTCCCGGCCCGGCGCACGAGGGTCATCGCCTCGGCGGCCGCGGTGGCTTCGTCGAGCAGGGAGGCGTTGGCGACCGGAAGGGCGGTCAGATCCGCGACCATCGTCTGGAAGTTGAGCAGCGCTTCGAGCCGCCCTTGGGAAATTTCGGGCTGGTAGGGCGTGTAGGCGGTGTACCAGGCCGGGTTCTCGAGGACGTTCCGCCGGATGACGGGCGGGGTGACGGTGTCGTGGTAGCCGAGCCCGATCATGGCGGCGGTGGGCCGGTTCCGGGCGGCGCGTTCGCGGAGTTCGGCGAGGGCTTGGGCTTCGGAGGCGGCGGGCGGCAGTTCGAGCGGCTGCGCGGACCGCCGCAGCGACTCCGGGACGGCCCGTTCGGCGAGTTCGTCGAGGGAGGCGACGCCGATGACGTCGAGGATGTGGCGCAGGTCGTCCGGTCCGGGCCCGAGGTGCCGGTCGGCGAAGGGGATGCCCTGTTCGAGGGAGGCGAGTGACGGATCCACGAAGGCCTCCTGGGACAGCGGGGGTGGACCGGGACGGCGGTGTCCTGGTCCTCCCCGCTCTGTCTGACCCCGAGGGGCGCCTGAGAGTTTCGCCCGCAGGTTGAGCCGGGCTTGCACCGTCGGCGGGGCCATCAGGGTGTGTCCTGACGACCCGCTTTCCAGAGGCGTCTCGTCCGCGCGGTCCAGGGTGCCTGAGAGGTTCCGGGGAGGACTTGCTCCTTCGGCGCCGAGCTCAAGGTGTGGCTCGGACTCTCCCGCGCGGATTCGTCGACCGCACGGTGAACCTTACTCTGTCTGCCGCAGCGGTGATCAACCGGTCTTGCGGGCGTTGCGGCGCTGGGTGAGTTCGTCCGGTTCGTGCGTCTCGACGACGCCGCCGTCGGCGCGTTCGGCCGGGAACTCGTGGATGGTGCCGCTGATTTCCTGCATCGCCCCGCTGACCGCGATGCCGAAGACGCCTTGACCGCCCTGGAGCAGGTCGACGATCTCTTCCGGCGAAGTGCACTCGTACACCGTGGTGCCGTCGGAGAACAGTGTCACCCGAGCCAGGTCGCGGACCCCGCGGACGCGCAGGTGGTCGACCGCGACGCGGATGTTCTGGAGCGAGACGCCGGTGTCGAGCAGGCGCTTGACGACCTTGAGGACGAGGATGTCCTTGAACGAGTACAGCCGCTGCGAGCCGGAGCCGTGCGCGGTACGGATACTGGGCGCGACCAGCTTGGTCCGGGCCCAGTAGTCGAGCTGGCGGTAGGTGATCCCGGCGATCTGGCACGCCGCCGGACCGCGGTACCCCACCAGCTCGTCGGGCAGCGAGTTGTCGGGGAACAGTTCCCCCTGCTCCCCGGTCGCGACCTCGACAGGCTGCTTCTCGGAACCAGCCTCGACCACGCAAGCCTCCCCTCGCCCGACCTGGCGGCCGGCGAATGACAGCCGGACGGCCCCAGGAGCGGGACCCGCCGGAGATCAATCACCACGGTCCGGCCCCAGACCGTGAATCACACCGTGGCGATTTCTCTTCTTCGACGGTAAGCGCCCGGACAGTGCCGGTCAACGCGACGCGCGGCAAGGCCAGGCGGTCGGCTGAGCCTTTGCGCCGTTCGCCGTACCCCCTCCCGTGTGATCCAAACCCCTTGACCGGATTTACTCAGCCAAGTAACTTTTTACTCATGCAAGTAAACCCTGACATCATGGCCGAACTGGGCCTCAGCGTCACCGAGGCCGCGCGCCGGGCCCAGATCATCGGCGCCACCATTGGCGTCCTGGCCGACCTGGGCTACCGCCGGACGACCTTCGCCAAGATCAAGGAGCGGGCCGGGCTCAGCAGCACCCGGCTGATCTCGTACCACTTCACGAACAAGGCCGGCCTGATGCAGGCCGTGCTCAGCACGGTCGTCGAGACGAAGGCCGGCTTCCTGACCGAGCGCACCGGCGGCGGCCTCGACCCGGCCGACCGGCCCGGCTACCTGCGGGCGCACATCGAGACGTCGGTGGCGTTCCTGCGGGCCTACCCCGAGTGCGTCCGGGCGCTGACGGAGCTGGCGGCCAACGCCGACGACGCCGACGGCTGGGTGATGACGAAGGTGCTGGTCGACGACCTGCGCGTGCACGGGCTGGCCCGTCAGCTGAAGCAGGGCCAGGCCGAGGGCGCCTTCGGCGCGTTCACGCCCGAGGTGATGGCCATGTCGATCGCCCAGGCCATCGACGGCGTCGCCGCGGCCTACGCCGCCGACCCGGCGCTGGACCTGGAGCAGTACGGGCGCGAGCTGGCGGACACGTTCGTCAAAGCGACGGCACCGTGAGGGCCCGGTCGAGCCGCTCTTCGATGCGGGCCTTCGGGAACGCGCCGACGATCGTCTCGACCGGCTCGCCGCCGCGGAAGAGGATCATCGTCGGCAGCGACATGACCTGGTAGGAGCGGGTGGTCTCGGGGTTCTCGTCGGCGTTGATCTTCCGGACGGCGAGCTCCCCGGCCCGTTCGGCGGCCAGCTGCGCGAGCACCGGGCCGACCATCCGGCACGGGCCGCACCAGGTGGCCCAGAACTCGACCAGCACGGGGACGTCGTGGGCGAGCACCTCGGCGAACGTGCTGTCGGTGACTTCGAGGACTTCGGACACGGCAGGGCTCCTTCAGGGACACGGGGAATCGGGCACGACACACGGATCGGGCGCCTGCCGGGCGAGGGCGGCGGCGAGTTTCGCGGCCAGTTCGCCGCGGATGCCGCCGAGCCGGGCGAGCAGGGCGTCGGCTTCTTCGAGCTTGCGCCGGTACACCTCGATGGAACTGGCGCACGCATCGCCGGTCTCGTGGCCGCTGCGCAGGCATTCGACGAACGGGCGCGTCTCTTCGAGGGTCAGGCCGACCGTCTGGAGGGTCTGGATCTCCTGGACGAGCTGGAGGTCGTCCTCGTCGTACTCGCGGTAGCCGTTGGCCGAGCGCCGGGCCCGCAGCAGGCCCTGGTCCTCGTAAAACCGCAGCGCACGGGTGGTGACACCCGTGCGCTGCGCCAGTTCTCCGATCCGCATGCCACCGACGCTAGACGTTGACGTCCGCGTCAAGGCAAGGTTCTTACGTGTCCGCTCCGCGGAAGTCTTCCGGCGACACGGAGTCGAGGAACTCGCGGAACTTCTCGACTTCGTCTTCCTGCTCGTCCGGGATGATGAGGCCGGCTTCCTCCAGCACCGAATCCACGGCGTGGATGGGGACGCCGATCCGCAGGGCCAGCGCGACCGAGTCGCTCGGCCGGGCGGACACCCGGATGTCACCGTCGAACACGAGCTCCGCGAAGAACGTGCCCTCCTTCAGGTCGGTGATGACGACCTGCTCGAGCTCCCGGCCGAGCGCTCCGATGACCTCTTTCAGCAGGTCATGCGTGAGCGGGCGGGCGGGGCGGACCCCCTGCTGCTCCAAGGCGATGGCGGTGGCTTCGACCGAGCCGATCCAGATCGGCAGGTACCGTTCACCCTCGGTTTCCCGCAGCAACAAGATCGGCTGATTCGCGGGCAGCTCGACCCGCACACCGACGACGCGCATTTCGCTCATCGGGCTTCGCCTCCCTCTCGTGCACACGGGCTGCAGCGCTGAACCGGCTTCACGCCCATACTCCCGACGCTACCCGTCATCCGTGCGCTGTGCTCGCTGTCCGGACTCTCTCGGTTCGCCTGCCGCAAACCCGTGCCTTCACGGTACGGCATGCGGTGCCGAACATTCAGTCATTGACATGGGACCGCAAAGAGGATCTCACTGCCCCGTTATCGATCAACACCCCGCGACGCCGCGGATTCCCGCCTTGACGAGGAGCGTGTGCAGGGTCACGGACAGTGCCGCGAGCTCCCGCACCACCTCGTCGGCCCGGGCCTTGGCCTCCGGGTCGCGGTGCCGGTACACCGGCGTCACGATCTGCTCCAGCAGCCCGACCTCGCGGTCGGCCGCGGCGCGGAAGGCACGCAGGTGTCTCGGTTCGATGCCGAATTCGGTCATCGCCTTCACCGTCCGCGCCACCAGGACCGCGTCCGGGTCGAAGAACCCGGCGGGACCGGGCCGGACCAGGCCGTACTGCTGCAGCTCGGCCAGCGCGACCGCGTCGATGCCGGCCTGGGCCAGGAGCTCCTCCTGGGTCAGGCGCTGCTCCTTGCCCGGGGTGAAGTCGGCCGCCACGGGCAGGCCGACGTTCTCCGCGGGCGCGTCGATCGGGACCAGCCGGCGCGGCGGGCGGGGCAGGGCCGCGGCGGGCCCGGCCCCCGAGTCCGCCGCGTCCAGCTGTTCCTTGATGACCTTCAACGGGAGGTAGTGGTCCCGCTGGGCGGCCAGGACGAACCGCAGTCGCTCCACGTCCGCCGCGGCGAACTGCCGGTAACCCGACGGCGTCCGGCCCGGCTGCACCAGGCCTTCCGCTTCGAGGAACCGGATCTTGGAGATGGTGACATCGGGGAAGTCCCCGCGCAGCTGCGCGAGGACCGCCCCGATGCTCAGTCCGTGGTTCTGTGGCCGTCCGGCCGCCGTCACTGCGCCCCCTGGCCCCCGTGCCCCGGGCCGGTCAGGAAGACCAGGCGGAACTTCCCGATCTGCACCTCGTCGCCGCCGGCGAGCACGGCCTGGTCGACCGGCTCGCGGTTGACGTAGGTGCCGTTCAGGCTGCCGACGTCGATGACGACGAACTCGCCGCCCTCACGCCGGAACTCGGCGTGCCGGCGGGAGACCGTGACGTCGTCGAGGAAGATGTCGCTGTCCGGGTGCCGCCCGGCGCTGGTGGTGTCGCGGTCGAGCAGGAACCGCGAACCCGCGTTCGGCCCGCGCTTCACGACCAGCAGCGCCGAACCCGGGGGCAGCGCGTCGACACCCTGGACCGGGGCTTCCGGGGCGGGCTCGCGACCTTCGGCTTCGGCCAGGAAATCGGCCCGGAAGACAGAGGTCCGCTCCGGAGACTGCTCCGGGGGAACGCCGCCGGGCCCGTCGTTCGTGCTCACCTGAGCTCTCCTCCACACATGCTGTGTTGCCAGTACTCAAGAACGTGTAGCTGCCAACGTACCGTGCCTGATCGATTCTCCGAGCCCCGGCTCCCCGAACCGGCGGAGCGGGCTTCAGCCCTTGGTCAGCGCGTCGTACGCCTCGGCTTCGAGCAGGGCTTCCAGGCCCGCCGGGTCGTCGAGCCGGATCTCGATCAGCCAGCCCTCGCCGTAGGGGTCGCTATTGATGAGTTCCGGCGAGTCGGCGACGGCGTCGTTGACCGCGACGACCTCCCCGTCGACCGGCGCGAACAGCTCGGAGACGCTCTTGGTCGACTCGACCTCGCCGAAGACGTCGCCCGCGCTCACCTGCCTGCCGACGTCGGGCAGGTCGACGAACACGACGTCGCCGAGCTGGTCCTGCGCGTACTCGGTGATGCCGACGCGCACGAGGGTGTCCTCGCCGCGGGTGGCGACCCACTCGTGTTCCTCGGTGTAGCGAAGCTCTTCAGGAGCGGACACCGCCGGTCCCCTTTCATGCCCTCACTGGAAGTGTTGGGCGAAGTCTTACACCCACACGGCCCAGCCGCCCGCCACGGCCCGGCGGAAGCTCACTCCGCGGCATGGCCGCGCAGGGCGTTGCGCGCCTGGACGACGTAGAGGACACCGGACCAGACGTAGAGGACGGCGCCCCAGATGGTGAAGGCGTACCCGATCGGCCTCGCCACGGCGGCGACGTCGGAGCCTCCCTGCGCGAGCAGCAGGAACGGGAAGGCGTACATCAGGACGAAGGTGGCGCCCTTCCCGAGGTAGGTGACCTCGGGCGGCGCGAAGCCCCGGCGCCGCAGGGTGACGACGCAGACGCCGAGCACGGCCTCCCGCAGCACGAGCGGCACGACGACCCACCACGGGATGATGTCGCGCACGAGGAAGGCGACGAGGGTGGCGAGGATGTAGAGCCGGTCGGCGGCGGGGTCCAGCAGCTGCCCGAGCCGGGACATCTGGTTGAGCCAGCGGGCGAGCTTCCCGTCGAGCCAGTCGGTCAGCGCGCTGAAGACGAGCAGGGCGAGCGCCCAGCCGTCTTCCCGGGGGCCGAGCAGCAGCCAGAGGAAGACGGGCACCCCGGCCAGCCGCAGCAGGGAGAGGATGTTGGGGACGTTCAGCGCCTGCCGCAGCAACGACGGTTCGGCAGCCTGAGCGGCGGGTTCGGGGGCGGCTGTGCTCACGGGGCCATTAAACAGCGGGCCGCGGGCGGGGCGCCCGGTGGTGCGGTGCCCGGTCGGGGTGTGTTGCGGGCTTGGCGGGTTGGTGGGCGGTTCGGCCGGAGGGCCCCACGCGAGGCGGCGGCCGGCTTGCGGGCTCGCTGCGGGCATGCGGGGCGCCTGCCGGGATGGTCGGCGGTCGGGCGGCTTGGCCGGAGGGGCCTGCTCGACGCGATAGCCGGCTTGCAAGCTCACCGCGGCTTCCGGGCGCCTGCCGGGATGGTCGGCGGCTTGGCCGGAGGACCCTGCCCGACGCGACAGCGGCCTTGCGGGCTCACCACGGACATGCGGGGCGCCTGCCGGGATGGCGGGCGGTCGGCGACTCGGCCGGAGGGCCCGGCCCGACGCGACAGCCGGCTTGCAGATTCGCCACGGGCATCCGGGGCACCTGCCGGGATGGTCGGCGGTCGGCGGCGCGGCCGGCGGCGCCTGCTCGACGCGGCAGCCGGCTTGCGGACTCGCCACGGGCGACCAAGGCGGCTTCGCCGGCACGGCGGGCGTGCGGCGGCCGGGCCGCTCGATGCAGCGGTGAGCCGGCAGATCTCGAAGCGCGCCTGCGTGGCCTTCAGGCGCCGGCGCAGCTCGGCCTGGATGCGGCCGCAGGTTCGCGGGAAGCGCCGCCTGTAGCCGGCCGGGCGGGGCGGGCCGCCGCCGGTGGGATCTGCGGCCTTGGCCGCGAGGCAGGCGGGCACGCTCGGTGATGTGCCACCTGCGGCCGCCGGTGGTGCGAGGCCTGCCGAGCGGCCCAGCCGGTCCGGACCCGGCGGCCACGACCGCGGGCCCACCCCGGCAGCGAAAGCCGGGCCACCCCATCGGCGCGGCCCGGCGTCACGCTCAGCTCGCGCGGTGGTGGCTCCACCCGCGGCGCTGCAGCTCGGCGCTGCTCAACGACTCGGGGCGGCCGCGGAAGTCGGTGCCCATCCAGCGGGCGCGGCCGGCTCGTCCTTCGAGGACGTACGGGCGGCCGCAGCACCAGACCACGGTGCTCGGGACGGTCGGCGGACTGGACGGGTCTTCGGTGCTCACAGCGTCGGCGTTCATCGCTCTCACGGGTTCGGGACGGGGATTCGGGACGGGGAAGCTCTTCGGCCTCCACCAAGATCTTCGGCTCGCGAGGCCGGATCGTTAACCGTTTCGGCCCGGATTAGACCGATCGATTCTTGATGGCAGTGGGAGGTTTCGGAGCGTGAACGGAATGTTAATCGTCCATTGTGGACACCGTTTCGGTGGCCACCGGACCGGGGCGCCGGAGCGCTGTTGTAATCTCCGGCACACCCGTGGGCACGCCACGGGACCACAGCGGGGAGGAAGGATCGCGGTGCCCCACCCGACCACCACGAGGACGTGGCTCGCGGCCTGCCTCGCCCTGCCCCTCCTCGCCGCCTGCTCGGGGGACCCCGCCGCGCAGGCTCCCCCGGCTCCTCCGTCCGTGACGCCGCCACCCTCCGTGACGACGTCGGCCGGCACCCCGCCGCCTCCGCCCGGCACCACCGGCAGCGAGTCCGCGCCGCCCGCCGTGACCAGGCCGTCCGGGCCGCCGCCGTCGGTGCCCGGGTCGTGCGGCACCGTCGCCGCCGCCAGCGGGCTGACGCTCTACGTCTTCGACAGCGGCGCCGCCGGGGTCAGCTGCGTCGCCGCCACGAAACTGGTCGGCGACTTCCACCGCAAGATCGCCGGGCGCCAGGACGCAGGCTCGAACGACGCGGTGAACGAAACCGTGGACGGCTGGCTGTGCACCTCCGGGCCGCCCGCCGCCCAGGGCGGCACCACCTGCACCAAGGGCGAGCAGACGGTCTTCGCGGCCGTCGTGCCGTCCGAATGAGTCCGATCCGATCCCGAGGGGCCATGAAGACACTCGCCTACCCCGTGCTGCTCGTCGCCGCGGCCGCCGCGCTGGCCGGCTGCGGCAGCGACCCGGCGCCCGCCGCGCCCTCCTCCGAGGCGCCCGTGCCCGCCGCGGCCGCCGCCGCGGGGTCGACGGCCCCCGGCGTGCCCTGCGGCGACGTCACCGGCACGGGCGGCGCGAAGACGGCCGTCGTCGCGCACGGCAAGGTCGACTGCGCGGCGGCGACGAAGCTGCTCACGGACTACTTCGCGAAGCTGACCCCGGCCGAGGCGAACGACGCCGACGGCCCGGGGCCGGTCGTCCTCGACGAGTGGACGTGCGGCAGCGGCGCGAACGACCCGGTGACGGCGTGCTCGACCGAGGACGGCCGCCAGGTCGAGGGCACCCGCAGCTGAGAGCCCTATGTCAAGCGGCTTGTTGGTGGAGGGTGTGGAGTCGGCCGTGGAGGTCGGGGTTGTAGGGCTGGTGGTCGTGCCAGCAGCGCCA